>CAZJNG010000058.1:0-9514 GCA_964547265.1 uncultured Candidatus Cloacimonadota bacterium
GTTTTTTTGATTGGCAATGATTCGGCTTCCGACTATTATGTTAGTAACATTCAAAAACAAGGCAAAAAACTTAATATTGATGTTTTTGTTGAAAAATTTGACAGCATTGAGGAAAATGAGTTATGCAGTAAAATCAGCTTGCTAAACAATGATAATAACATTCATGGTATTATGGTTCAAAAACCATTACCTCAAGATATAGATTCAGCAAAAATTGAATCATTAATCAACCCTGAAAAAGATGTAGACGGTTTTCATCCACTTAATGCCGGCTTGATGCTACAAGAAAAAGACTGCTTTTTACCCTGTACTGCCCAAGCTATTTTAGAAATGATGGATTATTACCAAATTAATCCAAATAAAAAACATGTCGTAGTTGTTGGAAGAAGTAATGTAGTAGGAAAGCCAATTGCTAATTTATTATTGTATAAAAACAAATCTCGCTCTGCGACTGTAACAGTATGTCATTCACAAACACCTGACTTAAGCGTTTTTACCAAGCAAGCAGATATACTTATAACTGCTGTTGGAGTTGCTAATTTAATAAATGCTGATATGATTAAAAATCAAGCAGTTATCTTAGATGCCGGCATGAATGAAGTAGTTAATTCAGATAGTAAAACTATCTATGTCGGCGATGTAAATTATGAAGATTGTTACCAAAAATGCAATGCTATTACACCTGTTCCCGGTGGTATTGGTTCAGTTACTACGACAATATTATTCAAGAATATTTGTGAATCTGCATTAAAAATAAAAAAAAACAAAAAAATTGTTGACTAATTCCTTTAATTTTACAAAATATGCTCTAAAGAAGAATAGATAGAAATGAAAATTAATATAGGAGGCTTTTATGCTACTTAAAAACACAAGTAAGATATGTGTTTTATTGATTGTTGCATCCTTGATGTTAGTAATTTCAGCTTGTGGTTATCATGGAGATGAGAATCTCAATCAAGCACCCACAATCAAAATTACCTCATACACAGGAACGGATGTTAAACAAGATTCTACAGCAAATCCGGTCCCTTTTCAGCAAGCTATTTACTGGGCTGCTGAGGATGTTGATGGTCATATTATAGGATATGCTTATCGTGTATTGGATGAAAATGGTATCTCAATTCCTACTCCCGGTCATAGTGTAATAGATACTGATGGAAATTATGCAGATGATTTTAAAAGTTCTTTTGCAAAAGCAAAAAATCATTTGGGTGCAATAGGAGTCGAATCAAATGGATGGATTTTACATTATAAAAAAGGTGCTGATGAGTCAATTCCTTTAGAAAGTAACAAAGCCCTTAAATCTATTTGGTCAAATAAAGTTTTTGCTGTGATTAATTTTCCTGCAAATGATGGTAGTGAAGATGGTGTCGGAGTATTAACTCCAACTCCAACAAGATTTGAAGTAGTTGCTATAGATAATCGTGGTGCTATCAGTGATGTAGCGGTCAGATATTTTATTACAACCTCATTAGAACCTACCTTTTTTGTTACCACTTCTCGTGGTGAGTTTAAAGAAGATCCTAGAGACCCGGTTGGGTTAGGTATAAAAGTTGGCTTCTTTATGGAAGATGCTTTTGTAGGGGGCATAATCCCAACTAAACCTTGGTATTTTATGTATAGACTTAAACGAGTTAATAGATTAAATCCAAATATCGTAGAATATGAATCCGAATGGAAATCAACAAAAGGTAAAGAAAAAATAGATGAAGTTATTATTACAGGAAGAGCACCTTCACATACGGATACTGATGCTTTCCTAGTTAGTAATTATAATAAAGATAGTGACGGTATAGACTTAATTCCTGCAGATTCAACCCAGTATTCAAATGTGCCCACAATGCATATTCTTGAAGCCAAGGTTGTTGATCTTGCCGGCGTTGTTTCTGATGTATCAGTAAACAAATTTTTTGTAAGTGATAAATACGCTCCACAGACAATTTTCTACCCTACACATTCATACGCTCTTGGAGAACATCACTTCATCCTTCAACAGGACACCAATAATAATGATGTACATCCTAATATGAACTCTTCCGAAGGTATGAGAATGGCAAGTAATTTCACAGCTTATCCTATTTTTAATGATAATAATGAAATTATTGATTTCGAATGGAGAATCGTTGGTAATGAAGCCACCAGATTCTGGTTCCGTTGGGGTTATAGAGGCGAATACGAATCTAATAATCCAAACAATAAGCTTGTAGGTATTGTAAGAGACTCTACAGCAGCTCAAAAAAATTATTTCTCTGAAATTAGTAATTTCTATATTCAGTTGAATGATAAACCTTATAATTTTGGACCTCTCAATGATGCTCAAACACCGGAAACAAATGTTAAATATGAAGAATACCTAAAAGTACCTGCTAATCATCAAATCGCACAAAGAATATCATTCAATAATTTAACACCAAATGACCCTAATGATCCTGAGGATTATCATGTTATTAAGGTTATTGTTGAAGACTTACAAAATGTACTTGATCCAACTCCTGCTGTCTTTAAATTTAAAATGGTTGCACCAAAACCTGCTTCCGATAGACAAGGAGTATTGTATGTAAATAATAACACAACAGATGGTGAAGGCATTGTACAAGCATTTTACGATAATATCTTTGATGAAATGGGATCATCTTATCAATATATTCACAGACCAAGTTTTAGAACTAAACTTTCACAATTCTCTAGTTATGATATAAGAAATGGTTTCCATATGTTCCCTCTAAGTTTCCTTCAAGACTATAAACATGTTATTTATGCTACAGACTCTTACAATCAAAAATTAAATCTTGAGAAAGATACTGATGGTGTTAGATTATACCTTAGAAATTCAGGAAATGTTATCATTGTTGGTAACTACAGATTGAAAGAACATCATGAAAACGATTTGCTAAATAACGGTGATAGATTACTAATTAATTACTTCGGTTTCCCAAATGATAGAAATGATGTGCAAAGATTGATAAATGCAGATATTAATATCAGAACATTAAGATTCTATTTCATAGGTGCTCAGGCGACAAATTCGTTCCCTACTCTCAATGCTGCATTAAAGTATAAAGAAGATGATATTGGTGCTGTTGATTATAATACGGATCCATTTATAAGAACATGGCTTAATGAACATCGTGTGGTTGTTGTGAACGAAACCGGTCCAAATACAAATATCAGCGACCTACAAGACCATGAAAAAAGAAATGGTTTAGCATCTGTTGCTTATTTTACCAATCATACTGCAGATGAAGTTGTTTACAAGTTTATTTGTAAGCCAACAAGAGAACCCGGTAATAATAGAGATGTATTTAAGCCGGTTACTTCTGAAGAAAGAGACCTATATCATGACAAACCAATTGCTTTAAGAAAAGCTCACGGACAAGGTAATGCCTATACTATTGGTTTCCCATTACTGCACATGAACAGAGATCATGTTAAACAACTCTTAACACAAATATTAAACTAATTTGATAACTTATAGCAACAGTGAAAACTGTTGCTATTTTTTTACTTAATTTTCGACTAAAATTTAATCATGGTCGAATTAAAGAAAAATTGAAACAAATATAAGTTGTTCAGGTTTATTAATAAACTTTTAGAAAGGAGAACTAATGAAAAATGTTAAAATAGAAACCATTTTACAATCTGCAAAGAAAATTTTTGAAAAATATGGTTATCAAAAGGCATCTATGGATGATATAGCTAAAGAAGCAATGATCGGTAAGGGAACTATATACTATTATTTTAACTCAAAAGAAGATATTTATCTTGCTATTTTAAATAAGTTTAGTAATGAACTTAGTTCTTATATTGAGCAGAAATTATCTAAAGCAGAGACACTTGAAGAAAAATTAAAGCTTTATATACTTGAACCTTTTGAACATTTTAAATCTCATCAGGAGTTATTATTATCAGCATGGACAGAAGAATCACCTGTTTTTTTAAAAAAGATTAATGATTTTAAAGATGTTAATCATCAGAAATTTAAAGAAAGATTGATAAAGATACTAGAGGAGGCTAAAGATGATAATAGCCTTAAGAATGAGTTTAAAGATAAGATTAAAGATATTGCTGAAGTAATTTTTAGATGGTTGACAATATCAGGCGATAATGTTAAGATTTGTCAAAATGTTGATTGGATAGAGCAAGCAAAACAAGATTTAGAAATTTTTACAGATGTAATAATATACGGACTTATTAATAAGGAGGAAACAGCGTGAAGAAAATTTTCGTAATTGTTGTAATATTGATTAAAATTTCAAGTTTATGGTCGAGTATAAGTTTAGAATCGGCTATAAAGAATGCAAGAGAGAATAACAAAGAATTACAGATGGCAAAAGAAGATGTAAGTATTGCTGAGAATAATTATAATGATGTTAGAGGTCAACTTTTTCCTCAGATTAACTTAAATGCAAGTTATGGTTTGAAAAAGAATTGGTTACCTAGTTCAGTCATTCCCCCGGCAATCTCATTTTCTGATAACCTTACAAGTCCGATAGATGACAATGTTCAGGATTTAGCTGACGGTCTAAATATGTTGTATAACTCAATGATACCTTCAAAAGAATCAGAAGAAGCTACTGTTGTTGGTCAGGTTGCGATGCAACAGATTTTATTTTCAGGTGGGAAATTGATTAACGGAATAAGAGTTTTAGATAAGATAAAAACTCTTCAATCAAAAAAATATGAGATAAATGAACAGCAATTAGTCATTGATGTAATTGATGCATATTATAATCTATATTTAACACAACAAGTATTAAAAATACAAAAACAAGCCTTATCCACAGCTGAGTTACATTTAGAAAGAGTAGAAAATTTATTTACTCAGGGTTTAGTTTCTGAATACGACAAGTTAAGAGCAGAATTAGAAGTTTCAAGATTATACCCTCAGGTTTTAGAGAGCGAGAATATAATGAATCTTGCCGAAGAAAATTTTAAAAGAATTACAGGTTATACTGATTATTCGGAGATAATTCTTGAGCCTGCGATAAATTATGATAAAAATTTTAATATAACTTTGGAAAATGCTTTACAACTTGGTTTTGAGCAAAGAATAGAATTATATCTCACTGATGTTATGAAAGATATTTATGGTGTTCAATACAAGGCAGAGAAAGGAAATTACCTGCCGAACATAGCTTTAACTGCTGATATTACTAAGTATAATTCATCAAAATCTTATTCTGTAAGTTCTGATGATTTTGGCACTATGGCATCTGTAGGAATAGGCTTTCAAATGCCCTTATTTACCGGTTTCAGCAATACTTCAAAAGCACTGAGAGCTAAACACGAATTAAGGAAGTCTGAATATGAGGCAATAAATACACAAGAACTTATTAGTTTAGAAATCAGACATAAATGGCAATCATATCAACATAGTAAGAAAAATTTAGAAACTCAGAGAAAAAATCAGGATTTAGCCGAAAGAGCTTTTCTAATTGCACGGTCCAGATTTGAAAATCAAACAGGTATTCAATTAGAGGTTTTTGATGCACAAATACAATTAAACTCGGCTAATATTTCATTAGTTCAATCAGAAATACAAGTCTTAAAAACTTATTATGAATTAAATAAATCAATTGGAAATAATTTATATACTATAATTGGAGAAGGAAAATGATGTCAAAAATATCAAAAAAATTAAACATTTTACTGGTTTTAATAGTAGTAGTTTTTGCTGCATGCTCAAAAAAAAATGAAGAAGCATCAAGTAGTATGGAAGAGATCTATAAAAAACAAGGAATACCTGTAAAAGTTGAAAAGGTAGAATCAAAACTATTTATTAAATCTCTTGATTATAATGCTACTGTTAGCGGATTAAAAGAAACCCCGGTTTATTCAAAAATTTCTGATAAAGTATTAAGTGTAAACGCAGAAATTGGTGATAATGTAAAGAAGGATTTTGTTGTCATAGACTTCCCTGAAGATAACATACAGGCAAATTACCATCAAGCAAGAGCTGCCTATCTTTTGGCAAGTCAAACATGGGATCGAATGCAGAGATTATTTGATACAGGAGGAATATCTAAACAAGATTTAGATGGAGCGGAGACTCAGTTTAAGGTATCACAGGCAAATTGGGATGCAGTTCAGCAGATGGTTCATGTAAGAGCACCTTTTGATGGTATTATTACAGATATTAATGTACGCAAGTTTCAAGCTATTAATCCCGGAGATTTTTTATTTTCTGTTTCGCAGTTAGAAACACTTTATGCCAGAATATGGATTTCAGAAGTTGATATTAACTCTGTTAAAAAGGGAGCCGGTATTCAGTTTTATTGGAATGGTTTTATGAAAACAGGTAAAATTTCTGATTTAGCCCTTTCAATAAATAAGGATAATAATGCCTTTGCTGCTGATGTAATTATAGACAATAAGGATTTACAAGTAAAAAGCGGTGTAACAGGTAGAGTATTGGTTGAAACTTACAGAAATAACGAGGCGATTGTAGTTCCACGAAATCTAGTTCAAAGAGATAACACGGGTAAATACTTCGTATATATTTCAGAAAATTCTGTCGCTAAAAGACGATTTGTAGAGATTGGTAATGAATCCGTGCTAGATTACGAGATTATTTCCGGTTTAAAGATCGGTGAAAATTTAATAGTTGAGGGATTACAATTTGTAACTGACAATTCTAAACTTTCAATACAATAAGGACGGTTAAATGTTTTTATCAAAAATTTCTATTAGCAGACCGGTAACCATAACAATGATGATAATGGTTTTTGTCGTGTTTGGTTTTTTAGCCTATACTGAGATGCCCTTAAACTTGATGCCTGATGTAAAACTTCCTTTTGTTACAATTCAAACTGTTTATCCGGGAGCAGGTCCTCAGGAGATTGAAACTCAAATAACCAAAAAACTTGAAGATGCTATCTCAACCATTAGTAATATAGATTATATAGAATCATATTCTATGGATAATTTTTCGTTAGTATTAATAAAGTTTGACTTGGAAAAGGATGTTGATATAGCTAATCAGGAAGTCAAGGATAAGGTTGATGTTATCCTAAATGATTTACCTAATGATGCCAGAAAACCAATTATTGACAAGTTTGATATTACAGCTCAGCCTGTTGTGAGGATGGTATTAAGTGGTTCGCAATCATCTCTTGAGTTATATGAATATGCAGATAAAGTATTACGAGACAGGCTATCACAAATTGAGGGTGTTGCTCAGGTAGAAATCAGTGGTGGACAGGAAAGAGAAATTCGTGTAGTCTTAAATGAAAGAACAGTATTTTCTAACAATATCTCTTTAAGTCAGTTAAGCCAAGTGTTAGCAATGCATAACATGGACTTGCCGGCTGGTAGTTTTCAAGTTGCAAATCAGGAGTTATCAGTAAAGGTTAAGGGTGAAATATCAGATCTTGAAACCTTGAAAAATATTGAAATTCCTACTGCATTCGGAAGGAAGAAGCTATCTAGCATTGCAAATGTAATAGATACAGGTAATGAAATCAGAGAAAGAACAACTTTTTTTGATTTGGGAAATAGGATTAAACAAGACAATGTTATAAGTATCAACTTAGTTAAAAGTTCAGATGGTAATCCTGTACAAATATCAAAAAATCTACAAAAACAACTTGGAGGCTTAACAGATGCCTTGCCTGAAGGTATGGAATTAACAATTGTTGTTGATGACTCTATTTTTATTGAAAGTTCTGTAAATGATACAATGAATAATATATTACTTGGTATCTTGTTTACAGGATTAGTTTTATTATTATTCTTGCACGATTTAAGGTCAACACTCATTGTTGCTTTAGCTATGCCTGTGTCAATTATTTCTACCTTTGTGTTTATGCAGTTAGCAGGATTTACCTTGAATATCATGAGCTTGTTAGGACTGTCAACCTCTGTCGGTGTGTTGGTAACAAATTCTGTAGTGGTGCTGGAAAATATTTTTAGACATAAGGATATGGGGAATTCAAAACAAGTATCAGCAGAAAGAGGAACCTCTGAAATTGCTGTTGCGGTTTTAGCTTCCACATTAACTAATAAAGTTGACTTTTTGCCTATAGGTTCAAAGGGTGGTAACTAAGGTCAATACTAAAAAGAAATTTTACTCACAGAAACATTTTCTACTATATTTTCTTTAATTACTGCATTTACATTGACTCCGATGCTTGCTTCGCTAATCTTACCGGATAAAACTAAACCAAATGTTATTTCAAAACGAATTGAAGGTATGCTACATAGACTGGAAGAAGCTTATAAAAGTGTCTTAAAATTTATTATGAAAAGAAAAACCAATAGTAGCTTAGTTTTAGTAGCTACGGTTATCTTATTTATTTTTAGTTTATTTATTGCTTCACAAATCGGTTTTGAATTTATGCCTACACTTGACGAGGGAAATATTAGTTTAAAAGTAGAGCTTCCTATTGGATATACACTAGATAAAACAGCTCAAACTTTAGATAGTATTGAAGAAATTATTGCAAAATATCCTGAAGTCAAATATATTCTAACAAACTTAGGTACTCTTGGTCAGATTGATAAAGGCTTAAATATGGCTAATACAAATATTAAGCTTGTTGACGCCGTGGAGAGAACCAGGTCAACACAACAAATAGTTGATTTGCTGCTTCAAGATTTGTCGAGTATTCCTAATGCCAGAATTACAATAAGTGTACAATCTTCAGCTGGAGCAGGGGGAGATTCTCCTGTAAGTCTATATTTGATTGGCTATGAAGATAATGAATTACTAAGAATCTCTGAAGAGATTTATGAAAATATTAAAGACATACCCGGCTTAATAAATCTTGACACCAGTACCAGATCCGGTAAACCTGAAATCACGATTGAACCTAAGAGAGATAAACTTGCACTTACCGGAAACTCTGTTATGGAAGTGGCTTTAAGCGTTAGAACTGCTATTGAAGGAATGGTGACAACTCATTTTAAAGAAGCAGGTAATGAGTATGACATCAAGGTTACAATGCTTGAAGATGCTTATAACTCACCTGAAAAAATGAAAAATTTGACAGTTATCACCTCAACAGGAAAATATCAGTTATCACAGTTGGCTGATATTTACTTTTCTGAAGGAGTAAATAAAATTATCCATAGAGATAAAGCAAAAACTATTACAATTACCGGAGCACCTGCTACAGGAGTGCCTCTTGGCGTTGTAACAAGTGAAATAGATAACAGAATTGCTCAGATTGAACTTCCTGAAGGCTATAGAATTCAATGGGGTGGTGATGCCGAAATGATGAATGAATCTGTAAAAGAAATGGCAAAAGCTGCTATCCTTGCTATCTTGTTAACTTATATGTTACTGGCTGCTATTCTCGAAAGCTTTGTACAGCTTTTTATGATATTATCAACAGTTCCACTAGCTTTAATTGGTGTATTTTTCATTCAATATCTAACAGGGCTTACTATGAATATTTTCTCAATGATGGCAATTATTATGTTGGTTGGTATCGTGGTGAATAATGCAATCCTGATACTTGATTATGCTAATCAACTTAGGAAACAAGGAAAAACAGTTCATGATGCTTTAATA
>CAZJNG010000059.1:0-2076 GCA_964547265.1 uncultured Candidatus Cloacimonadota bacterium
TAATGCTACACAAAGTGAAATAAATCAAGCTGCTAATAAAATCAGAGAAAGACTCAACCCAAACCCTGCCGGGCAAGAACACAATATCCCCACACATAAAGGTCAAAAGCTTTACGGAGTTCAACATAAATATCGAGAAACCGTATTATTTTTCCCAAGTCACGGACAAACTTGCCATGCTTATTGCACTTTTTGCTTTCGTTGGCCTCAATTTGTTTCATTCAAAAGTTTGAAATTCGCCACTAAAGAAATTAACTTATTAGTAAATTATCTCAAAGAACATAAAGAGGTTTCTGATGTACTATTTACAGGTGGTGACCCAATGGTCATGAGTGCAGAAATGCTTAGACATTACATCGAACCTCTACTTTCCAATGATTTAAAACATATCCAAACAATTAGAATAGGAACTAAATCCTTATCTTACTGGCCATATAGATACTTTGCAGATTCCGATTCACAAGAAATCCTAAACCTATTTAATAAAATAGTAGATGAAGGGAAAAATCTGGCAATCATGGCTCACTTTAACCATTACAAAGAACTTCAAACTGACGAAGTCAAATTAGCAATAAGAAATATAAGACAAACCAGAGCTCAAATCAGAACTCAATCACCTATCCTTAATCATATCAATAAAGATGCAGATGTTTGGATAAAATTATGGAGAGAACAAGTCAACAACAATTGCATCCCTTATTATATGTTTTTACCACGAGATACAGGAGCTAAACACTTTTTTGATGTCAGTCTAAAAGATTCATGGGATGTTTTTAGAAATGCCTACAAATCTGTCAGTGGTGTATGTCGAACTGTCAGAGGGCCGTCAATGAGTGCAACTCCGGGCAAAATACAAGTTCTTGGCGTTTCAGAAATTAAAGGCGAAAAGGTCTTTGTTTTAAGGTTTTTACAAGGCAGAAATCCTGATTGGGTCGATATGCCATTCTTTGCAAAATATGACGAAAATGCTTCCTGGCTTAATGAATTAAAACCTGCTTTTGATGAAGATAAATTCTTTTTTGAAGATGAAATGATTAGTAAATATCATGAAAAATTCACACATAGTGAGTCAGAAAGATTTGAATAAAAAGACTTATTTTCTTCATAATTAAAAATACTATCAAATAATTATTGACTAATAATTTTGATATTACATGATGTCATTCAGGAGTTAAAATGATAATAACAAAAAAGAACTATGACAATTCATCAGTATTTACAAAGCATTTACCACAAGAAGACTATATATTACTGATAATAATTAAAAAACTTAATTACTTGCCTAATTTTCAGTATGACAATCATGTCTGTATTTTCATCACAGAACAAGATGATATAAATAATGAACCAATAGATATTACTGACTATTTTCCAAATGCAAAAATATTTCTTAAAAATGACTTGAATAAATTTTTAACAACACACCTTGAAGTTAGTAACTTTTCTGAAAACATATTTAAAAACCTATATCGACATACAGAAACAACAATCAATGAAGCAGCTAAATATGCTTCTATAGCTTACATAAATAATAAAGATTCAAACATGAGAAATTATCTGGTTATAACTGCTACCGAAGAGTATCCTGATGCAATGATTTTGCTTGAACCTGCAACTCCAGAATTTCAGGAAAAAACTCATATCAAAAAAATAATCTGCTACCCAAACATGATTTAGGAGTATTAAATGAGAATATTAGATTACAATTTAGAAATTAATAGAATTATTCAATTCATAAGCACATACCTAAATCAAACCGGTTTTAAAAAAACTATTATAGGTCTTTCAGGAGGAATTGACTCAGCCCTTACTGCAACACTATGCAAAAACACTTTAGGCTCTGAAAATGTCATAGGTGTTATGATGCCATATAAAAACAGTCATCCGGACAGCTTAAATCACGCAAAAGAACTTGCAGATTTTTTAAATATACAATATGAAATCATACCGGTCACAAACATGGTAGATACCTATTTTGAAACATTTCAGCCTGAAGCTGACACTTTAAGAAGAGGCAACAGAATGGCAAGAGAAAGAATGTGTATCTTATATGATTTATCAGCGAAACATAAAGCT
>CAZJNG010000059.1:2086-9513 GCA_964547265.1 uncultured Candidatus Cloacimonadota bacterium
AGAAATTTATGCCGGATACTGCACTCAATACGGTGACAGTGCATGTGCCTTTGAACCACTAGCCCACCTATATAAAACAGAAGTAAAAGAAATGTCACAGATATTAAGTGTACCTGCATCAATTATCAACAAACAACCAACTGCTGATTTATGGGACGGTCAAACAGATGAAAATGAAATGGGTATCACATATAAAGATTTAGATTTAATATTGTATTATTACATTGACCAAAAAATGAAGTATGATGATATTGTCAACATAGGAATAGCAAAAGAAAAACTAGATCTTGTTATTTCAAAGATAAATAATAGTGAATTTAAAAGAAAAATGCCTGTGGCAATAGAAAATATATGGGAGTAGATTAATGAATGCAAAGACACAAAAATGTTCTGTATGCAAAAAATATAACGGAAAGCGATACTGTTTAAGAAATAATAAACACATTTGCTGGCATTGCTGCAATGACTTAAGAATTGACTTAAAATGTCCTCCTGAATGCGAATACAGCCCAAAATACTTACCTGAAAATGACAGTATTAAAGAAAAACATAAACACTTAGTTCAAAACTACAAGACCGACAGCAAGGCAGAAATAATAGATTACTTAGAAAAAAGCTATAGATTGTACTTGTCTAAAGAAAACCCTCTCTTTGATAACCAAATACCCATGCTATTAAAAGAAACTCCCGAAGGTAAAAAACTTTTACTTGAGAAATTTTCAGCACTTAATCTACATATTGCATTAGTTCCTTTGCTTGAGAAACTACTGCATATCAAAGGGATAAAAACTCAGTATACGGAGGACGCAAGTATCTTTACACAAAAAACTGCTGAAGATATAGCCCTTGATTTTATCACCTTGCTTGCAGAACAATCATGGGATGATTTAACAAATTATTTTAAAAACATAGATGGTGATTTCATTAAACATCCACATACTGTTGACTTGATTATTTCAAAGCTAAAAAGCTTAAAACTTATACAAGAAATTAACTATTTTGATGTCTTTTCTTCCGGTTTAGCGACTGATTTTGCTTCGGCTTTTTGTACCTTTGAAATCAATTATAAAGATTATTTAACTGTATTTTTATTAAATTCAAACACAAAAAATAATCCTTTCTGGGTAATAGATTCAATAATAATGGGTGAAGTCAACCTCGCCTTTAGTGAAGCCGACAACATTGCTTTCATTGCCTCAGCTCTAAGTAAAGAAGAATATAGTAAGGCTTATCAACTCATCCAAAAACTTGCAAATATATACTTTTTATCACCTGATTTATACTACTATAAAGGCTTATATTTCTCCATGAAAGGCGAAAATAAAAAAGCTCTGGAAGCCTTTGAAGATGCCGGGTTGTTAGATATTAATTTTGCAGAAGCATATTACAATCAAGCCTTTATCCATCATTCAGAAAATAACTTGGATAAAGCAAAAGAATGTTATAATAAAAGCCTTAGTTTAAAAAAGAACAATGTTAATGCCTTAAATAATCTCGGGACAATCTGCCTATACGAAAAAGATTATGATAAAGCAGAAGAATATTTTAAACAATGCCTGGAAATCTCTCCCGAGTTTAAATATGCTAAAGAAAATATTGCCAGAATTTCAAAATTTAAAGAATATGACGAACAAAAATAATCTCCGGGCTTAAGATATGTATAATGATAAATTTATGAAACTAGCTATAGAAATAGCAGAACGAGGTAGAGGCAAATGCTCTCCAAATCCTTTTGTAGGGGCTGTTATTGTTAAAAATGACATAATTGTAGGACAGGGATTTACTCAAATGTGCGGGCAAGACCATGCCGAGATACAAGCACTTAAACAAGCAAAAAACAAAGCTAAAGATGCGGATATATTCGTAACACTTGAACCTTGTGCTCATTATGGCAAAACACCTCCTTGTGCTGAAGCAATAATAAAGGCAGGGATTAAGACTGTTTATGCAGGTATTAAAGACCCAAACCCAAAAGTAAATGGCAAGGGTTTTCAAATGTTAAAACAAGCAGGAATACATGTTGAGTATAATTTTTTCCAAGACACAATAACTCAACAAATAGAGTATTACATCAAATGGATTCAATCTCATAAACCTTTTGTAATCATGAAGAACGCAGTCAGTATGGACGGCAAAATTGCTGCTGATAACGGCTCATCCAAGTGGATTACAAATGATTTATCCAGAACCCGTGTTCATCATTTAAGGCATGAAGTTGATGCTATTCTAACCACAATTAACACCGTAAAGCAAGACAATCCAACCCTTAATGTCAGATTGGAAAACCCGTATAAACATCCTATAAGAGTTATTCTTGACCCAATCCTGGAAATCAATTTAAATAATAATATTTGTCAAACTGCAAACGAGATAAATACCTTCATTTTTTATCATGAAAGCATTACCGACTTGACAAAGATAAATCAGTTAAGAAATATAGGAATACAAGCAATACCTGCGAAGATGTCAAATTCTCATAAATTTAGCTTAGATTTTGATGATATTTTGCTTAAGCTTGGCTCATTGAATATTAGTTCCGTAATGATTGAAGCTGGCGGTAAACTCAACTCATACCTTTTAAAAAACAAGTTTATTGATAAACTGTATTATTTTATTGCTCCTAAGATAATCGGAGGAAGTTTTAGTGTTTATGATAGTTTGAATATTGCCGACATGAGCCAAATCATTGAACTATCAAAGCAATCAATTGAAGTATTAAATGATAATATCTTAATCATTGGTTACCCAAAATATGTATAAAGTTAATCCTATTAATAATTTTGGAGAAATGTTATATAATCTTGGCAGTTATTCAATGCAGAGGTTTGTCAAATTCTATGACTTCAGCAAATTTTCAATTGATGTTTTTAAAGAAATCAGCACTTTCCATAAACAAAGCAATGTCAGTAATTTAGTTTTATTCAGACAAATTCTATTTACAGGTTATGAAGCTTTAGGATTAGTTTTAATCTTGGGAGCATCTTTAGGGTTTATCACGATTCATATATTAGGAAATCTACTAAATACTTTCGGACAGCAAAACTTAATCTATACAATTCTTATCTATGGTATTATTCGTGAAGCATCATGTCTTTTGACTGCCTTTATAATCGCAGCAAGATCCGGCACAGCAATTACTACAGAGTTAGGTATAATGCAAACTCATAATGAAGTATCTTTTTTACAATCAATTGGTATATCAAAAATTTCATATTTAGTTATTCCCAGAATGATTGGAGTAATGACTGCGAGTATAGTCTTATCAGTCTATTTTAATATTTCTGCCATTTTGGGAGGATGGTTTATTTCTTCTCTATTTAAAAATCTGCCTTTTAGCGAATTTTCATGGACATTTTTAAGAGAATTAACTATTGCAGATATTTTGATAAGTTTTTTAAAGAGTGTCATTTTTGGATTAGTTGTATCATTACTAGCCTGTTATCATGGATTCAAGGTAAAAAAGTCCTATACTGAAATCCCGCAAAGGACTATCATTTCGATTGTAACAATTCTTTCATCAGTCATAATTATCAACATTTTAATTGATCTTTTATGCTAGAATACAAACAATTAAAGATACAACTACTTCAACCCTTACATTTGCCTGTTCAACATAAAAACAATAATATTAGTTCTTTTTTATCATTACCTGATTTGGCTTTTTCTGTAGGATATTCATACAACATAAAACACAACAACACAGATATTACGACCATTATCCTTAAAACTCTGGCAATGCTTTTGCCTGTAATTTCAGGCAAGGTTGTGTATAACAATGAAACTATATCTTATAAATATTTGGAATCACATAGTTATTTGAGAGAAAATATTTCTTATGTTTTTAAAGATGCTATTTTTTTATCAAACTTGTCAATTATGGAAAACCTAATGTTAAGTTTAAACTTTTATTATCCTCGAAAAAGCATGTTAGAAAAAAAACTTACTATCGAAAAGTTTATTTCTGAACACAATCTGGCAAATTTCCTTAATCATCGCCCTTCTGAATTAAGTAAATCTCTATTAAAACTATTCACTATACTTAGAGTTTTTTTGCAAAATAGTAAATTTATTTTTTTCGATTCACCTTTTTTTTTATTAGATTATTCAGAAGCTGAGATTTTAAATCATATACTTAAAGAATATCAAAATGAAAAATGCTATATCATGTCAAATAGTTTACCGGCACAAGTTGATTACAATAACATATTGATAAATTAAGAAGTTTTCAAGATTAGAATATATAAAATAAATTTTAAAATAGTATCGGAATGAAAATTGCGTTTATATATATGTAAATAATATTAAATATTAATAACAGAGAGGTTAAGTATGAAAAAAATCATCCTTATTTTTTTAACGATAATATCTATATCACTATTAGCAGACCCCATACCATTACCATCTTTTTATACAAGATATGATCAGATGAAAGCAATTATGGATTCTTTAGCTTATGAATATCCCGCTTTAATCAGAGTTGACTCACTTGGAGCTTCTGATACAGAATTAATCCCTATTTGGGGAGCGAAAATATCTAATAATGTAAATGAGTCAAAAGATGCCCCCAGATTATTAATCATTGGCAGTTTGCATGCTGAAGAGATCATAGGCAACGAAATTGCAATGCAGTTTATGAAAAATATCATAATAAACAACAATCAAATGCCTTACCAGCAATGGCTTAATGAACTTGAAATATGGATTGTTCCTAACATGAACCCTGAAGGCCTTGATGTTGTCATGTCCGGACTTGATTATACATTCAGAAAAAATAAAAAAGATAATAATAATAACGGAATCTTTGATTTCGTGTCAGGTCAAGGTGGTGACATTGATGGTGTTGACTTAAACAGAAATTGGGATGTAAACTGGGTACATGGAGATACGCTTTATTCAACGAATGGTTATGAGTTATATGATTATTACCGTGGAGAATACCCATTTTCAGAGGGAGAAAACAGAGCAATCAGAGATTTAGCTTACAGAGAACAATTTACCTATGCTATTGTTTGGCACTCTTCAAGAACAGGTAATCTTTCTGAAAAAGTTTTTATTCCATATAAGTTTAAAGATTTACCAAGCAGACAAGCACCTGATTATGACATAAATTATGCTGTTGGTCACGGTGTTGCTTCTAATATCCAAAAACAAGGTTCAAGCTTAAGTTATGAATCCTTACCTGCTATGGGTAGAAAAGGTGATTCGCATGTTTGGTTTTATACAGAATTAGGCACAATAAAACTTTTAATTGAAGCGGGTACTTCTAATATTCAACCTAATTATGACATACTAAATGACACTGTACAGAGATGTTTAAACGGTCAATACTGGATGTTTAACAGAGCAGTATCCTCAGGTCATCAAGACATCGCCAGAGGAATGCTTACAGGTCATGTTTATGATGCTGTTACAGGAGAACCTTTACGAGCGAGAGTAATCATTCACGGAAGAGAATCAGATGCTCTGAAGCCAAGATATACAAATGAAGAACATGGTAGATTCTGGAGACCTTTAGTACAAGGTGCTTATACCTTTAGCATCAGAAAAAAGGGCTATCAACCCGAGACTTTAAATGTTGTAGTAACAGACAGTGGATGGAGATACAGAACAATTAATTTACAGCCTTTACAAGCAATTACTTTAAATCTTAATATCCACTCTAACGGTACCCCTGTTCCTGCTTATATCACCTTATCAGACTTTTGTGAAGATGATGATGAATACTATACTGACAATGGTGTAATTTCTATAGACACTTTTATAGGTACAAGAACTCTTACCATAATGACAGAAAACGGAGTACCTTGGAGACAAGAAATAGAATTTGATAACTCAAAAACAATTGAATTAAATGTTTCAACTGCCAATGTACTCTTTGAAGACAATTTCAATACAGATCTTTCACAATGGCATGTAAACGGTCCATGGGTTATAGTAAATAACAACAATAATACATTTGTAACAGATAGTTGGGGTGGCTATGGTTTTTATGCTGCAGGCTGTGATGTTGATATCAGCACAATGAACCCTATAACAATTCCTCAAAACAGTGAAACTTATCTTGTGTTTGATCAGCATTTATATACCGAATGGGAACATGACTTTGTTACAGTCTCTGCTTCTACAAACAATGAAGACTGGACAGTTCTTTACGAAAAAGCCGGTAAATATGACTTTTGGCATAAAAATCTGATTTCTCTTAATGAGTTTACAGGAGAATCTGTTTATCTTAAGTTCAGACTTAAAGACGATGATAATGCTCCATTGTATGACCTGACTGACCCGGGTTGGTCTTTAAATAACTTAAAAGTAGTAACAGGAACTACCTCTACTACTATTACAAGTAATAATGATGTCGCTGCTACATTGCCAAACATCAGATTAATGCAAAACTACCCAAATCCATTTAATCCGGAAACTAAGCTTGCATTTGAAATCAAAAACACAAAACTTAACTCTGCAAAGATTGATATCTTTAATGTTAAAGGTCAAAAAATAAACAGCTTTGAACTAACAGAAAATGACATAAAGCAAGGATATATAACCTGGAATGCTCAAAATCTTACTTCCGGTTTATATTTTTACAGACTTTCCATAGACAATAAAACGGTTTCTACTCGAAAAGCCCTCCTTCTGAAATAAACGAGAAAAGCTCTAAATGACTACATAAATAAAAAAGAGCTTAAAATTCTTATTAAAAAAAGACAGGTCAAACAATACCCTGTCTTTTTTATTTTACCCAACTGTATCTATAAAATAAAAAAATATAATAAAGGTCGGAAATACATTGCAATGAATATCAATGTATTTCAAGAAAGATACTTTTCAGCGCCAGTAAAACACGCTTGTTGTTTCAAAGAATGTATCTTCGCAAGATATAGACAATCTTTAAGTATATACTATAAATGCAGAGAAAGAGATTAAATTTAACTTCGAAACATCATAATAATACTTACTAAGGCTATAGTTGTGATAATTGTAATAGTAAAAACCAGCCAATTTCTAACATGCTTTTTTCTGTCTGTGTCATACAAAAAATGTTTCTTTTTGGCTTTCTTCATATACCTGACACTGAAAAAAATCATTAATATGAAAGTAACATTTCTTAATAAAGCAAGGTATGGTAATTGAGGAGTAGTAATTAATAAGATTGATACTATAATGAGTAAAACTGTAAAAACATTTGCTAAAACTAAATCTTTACTAATTCTGTTTTGCATAAGTACTCCATTTCTTTATGTACTATTCTTGATTGTTTTATTTTGCCATCAAAATTTATCTCATTTCAATTCTGTTAAAAACACTATCTCAATAAAACCAATCTACCTTGACTTCTTTTTTATCAAAGACCGCAACTACATTAATGATATTTGTGACTCCGAGTGAGTGTAGTTCGTTAGCGTAGTTTTTTTGGATGATTTGTTTTT
>CAZJNG010000060.1:0-9383 GCA_964547265.1 uncultured Candidatus Cloacimonadota bacterium
TGTGTCTGTTTTTGCCTGTTAAGGGTGCTATCTCTGTAAAAATATGGATAATTTACATTATTACCTCCGTAAACTACACTATCTGTCTACACATAACCAAAGTTCAGGATACTCTTTTATATATCCTTCTATATAATTATTTATTTTTTTTGTAATGTCAAGAATATTTTTTTGATTATAGGATAAATTTTCAAAAAGTAGAGGTTCATGGAAGACTGTTTTGTGTGTTAAGTCTTTATTTCTTATATCAAAAGCCATGATTACCGGAACATTATATTTTATGGCTATTTGTGCAACAGAGGTATATGTTTTAGTAGGATGACCTAAGAAATCAATTTCTACACCTTGTTTTCTGGCATATTGGTCAGTTAAAATTGCTATAACTTTATTTTCATTAAGTGCAGAAACAATATGTCTTAGAGCGTTTTTCATTGGAATAGTTTCAAGATTATTGATTTTTCTTTTATTGTCAATATAATTGTTGAAATATGGGTTTCGCTGATTTTTTACTACACCATATACCGGAGGGTATTTACGAGCAACAATTTTTGCTCCCAATTCCCAATTGCTAAAATGGGCTGATACTATTATCACTCCTCGTTGAAGTTTAAGAGCTTTATCAATGTTATTAAATCCAATAACTGTAGTTCGTTTATCAATTTTATCCGGGTTTAGAATGAATATTTCAGCTACACTTACCGCTAGTTCAGTATAAATTTTTTTTGCCAGTATTAATATTTCTTGTAGTGTTTTTTCAGGAAAGCATAGTTTTAATTGATTAATAACTATTTTTTTCCGAATTCCAATGACTAGTCCGGCACAGAGAGTGATTTTCTTTAGTAAATAAATACATAACTTCTCCGGCAATAATCTGAAAAATGCCAAAGATGTCCTAAATAAAATGTACTCAATAACATTATTTATTTTCTTTAAATATTTCATCCTTTACCTTTAAAACTTCTGAAATAGTGTATAAGGAACCTGTAATAATCAGCATATCTTTGTCATCTTTAAAACTTTTCAGACATTTATTTAATGAATCTATTATCTCTAAATCAGCATAATATTTTGTATTGCAGGCTATTGCTACATCTACTTGTTCTTGAATATCAGCCGCTCTGTCAGAGTGGTTTTTTGATATATAAATATCATCTGCAATCGAGCAGATTTCTTTAATCATATTATCTAGCTTCTTGTCTCTTAGAATCGCTACAAGAAAATGATGTCGTTTATCAGGGAACATTGTTTTTATATTCTCAACCAAAGCACTTACACCTTCTTCATTATGTGCTCCGTCAATTATAACAAAAGGATTATTTGATAATACTTGCATTCTGCCTTGCCAGTTAATATTAACCATTGCTTGTGTAAGTAATGTTGGGTCGATTGTTTCATAAATTGAATTGAGATAAAGAATACATGCAGTGATTGCCAGCGAAGCATTGTGTGCTTGATGTTTACCAATTAAATTAGTTTTCAGATTACTAAGCTTAACATTATGTCGGGGAAAATGATAATCAAACTCAGTTCCCTTGTTTGTTGTTACCACATTATCAATAAAGAAATCTTGACCAAAAATATATGCAGGTGCATTATTTAACCTTGCAATGTCTGTAATAACATTTAGAGCTACATGATTTAAATTACCTATTACTACAGGTTTGCTATGTTTAATAATCCCTGCTTTTTCATAAGCAATTTTTTCAATGTTATCTCCTAAACTTTTTGGATGGTCAATAGATATAGAAGTAATGACTGTTACAGAAGAATTAAAAGGATTAGTTCCGTCAAGCCTGCCACCTAAACCTACTTCCATTATGGTTGACTTGACTTTTTTATCAAGAAATAATTGAAATGCTAAAGCGGTTGTAATCTCAAAAAAAGAAGCTTCAGTGTCATCAAAACAGACTTGATACTTATTATATAAGTCCATAATTTCTTGTGGAGTAATATCGATTCCGTTTACTCTGAATCTCTCAGTATATGATATTAGATGAGGTGAAGTATTCATACCTGTAGTATGTCCATGAGCTAACAGAATTGCTTCAGTCATGGCTGAAGTTGAACCCTTACCATTTGTACCTGCTATATGAATACCTTTTAGTTTTTGTTCAGGATTGTCCATTTTTTCAAGTATTTCATACATTCGGTCAAGTCCAAGTTTTACATTTGTTGAATGTCTTAAAAAGATTTGATTTAGAAAATCATCAAAATTCATTTTTTTATATCCTTAATTTTTTATATAAATATATGCCGGATGTTTAGTCCGGCAAAATTTTTATTATTAAAAAGTACACATGATGTTCTTTATGTAAATTATTAATAATTCAATGGTTTATTGTAACTTATCTTAACTTAAATCCTTTATTAAATCTATGGCAATACATGATCAGGATAATCAGCCACATTAGCACAGGTTATAGTTACTTCTAAGGTTTCCGGGTCAACGCTGATTAAATATTTATCACCAACGGTACCCTCCGGGCATTCTGATTCTGCAATTCTAAGATATTTTGTTCGAATCAAGTCATCAACAGTGCCTGTAAATACTTCATTTCTTTCACGCATGTATTGTTCGGCTGCAAGTTTTACTTCTTTCATATTGAAAAGACATAGTTCTGTTTTTTCCTTTTGATGTAAATCAAAAAATTGCGGTAAAGCCAGAATAAAAATTAATCCGAGCATAAAAATTAATGCTAAAACCTTATAAATACTTAATCCATTTTCATTAAGCCTCATATTGACTCCCTTTTAATTATTCAGTTTAAGTAATTTTTAAGAATACATGGATTTTAGTCAAGTTTTTTTTTGTTTTTTTAAAAATTAACAGTTTATAAAAAAAAGAAAAATATACTTGACAAAGAAATTAGTACAAATTAATATAAATATGAGGTGTGAAATGAATGAACTTAATAATCATAATCAAAATAATCAAAGTCTTTGTCGATTGATATTGCAAAAGATGAGTAAAACCAGAGTATTTTTGCTAGACTCAAATTTTAATATCATTTTGACTGAAGGTGCAGATGATTTACCGTTTTTTAAAGAACAATCAATTGATAAAAACTTCATTGATTTGTTTCCGGTTAATCTCCACGAAGAACTTCTCTTCTGTATGAAATCAGATATTTCAGAACAATCCTGGAATTTCAGGATTGACAACGACAATTATGAGTTACAAATCAATCGTGAAGATAATAAAGAAAATTATTTAATAATTTTTATTAAGAATACCACCTCCGAGAAAAGTTTTCAAATAAATAAAGATTTAAACACTGAAAAGAAAATAGATGTTAATGACTCAAATAATTTTTTTAAAATTTTAGAAAGTCTGCTTAATACAATTATTAAACATTTTTTTAAAATAGATAAAGATAACTTCTCAAAAATAATCGAGTTTTCATTAGGACAAATAACTCAACTTATAGATTTTGACCATTGTTTATTGATTAATGAAAGAGAAGATTCTAATAAATTAAGGATTACGATACAATGGTCAAAATATTCTATGAAATTTAATTATTCAGATTATGATTTTAAGAGATTTAATTATTTTAACTCTGAACTTAAACAAAATAAAATGTTTATCGTTCATAATGCTAAATTTTTACCTGATAATGCTCAAAAAGAAAGAAGTTTCTTAAAGAATCAAAAACTAGAATCAATATTATGTTTTGAGTTAAGCGAAACTAATAATTTATCGGGTTACTTAGTTTTTTTGAAGAAAGAACCAAATAAAACAGTTTTTAAAAATGAAATTCAACTCTTAAAATCATTTTCAGAAATTTTATCTAGGTTATTATCTAATCTAAAAAAAGATGCTCTGCTTATTAGTGAAAAAGAATTGAGTGATAAGGCTTCTAAAAACAAAACTGATTTTTTGCTATACACTAGTCACCGTATAAGAACTCCTCTCAATAATATCTTAGGTTTTATTCAAATCTTAAAACGAAATAATCAGTTTGCTGCAGAAGAAGCAAAAATTTTCTCTTTCATTGAATCTGATTTACAACAAATTACTGAAGTAATTAATAATGTATCAGATATACATAGCATAGAAAATAAACAATTCAAAATCAACAAGACTCTTTTTTCGGTCGAAATGATGATTGAATCGATCTCTAAAATGATTAATTTAATTAACAACAATGAAAAAATTTCTTTGCAATTTATATCAGAAGCTAAACTTGACAAAACCCTGAACTCAGATATGGATATTATTAATGATTCAATTAGAAATATTTTTAATTTCTTTATTAGAAATTTTAAAGAACGATCATATATTGTCAGAATCACAAGCCATAAAAATAATACTCGAATTATTATAATAAATCGAAATGTATCGATTAAAGCTAATATATTTAATCAATTTTCAGTTTCTTGTATGTTCAATACGATTAATGATTTAGATAATCATTCATTGATTTCTTTATGTTTATCAAATTTAATACTAAGTCTGATTAATGCTGAATTATATTTTTATTCAAGTAAATCTTCCGGTTCTGTTTTTTGGATAAATATTCCTGATGAAAAAATTATAGTTCCTAGTTATAATCTGGCAAAAAGTCTCCAAAAACACAATTTAAAAACTATTAGAATTGCTATAATAGATAGAAATTATTTCCATTTTAAAGCAATGCAAGATCTTTTACAAGATTTAAATATTGAATTAAAAAACATTAACTCAGTTAAAGAGTTTCTTAACCACGAAGACATTGCTAATTATTCAGCGTTATTTGTAAATAAAGAATTGTTTTATGATGCTATAAACTTTAATCAGTTACTGAATATCAATGAAAAAATACCTGTAGTTCATATTTTTAACTTAGAGGATTTTATTGTAATTGATTCCAAGTGGATAAAAGTTTCAGAAAAATGTTTTCCATATAAAAATATCTTAAATTTTGATTATTTTATATCGTTTATAAGCAGATTGCTTAACCTAGAATGGAGTCATAAGAATGAAGTTCTAAATAATAAAAACTATAAAAATATAATCTTTAACATGCTTGACGATTGTCCTGAGATTTATGATTTGTTATATCAAAAAGCTTTATTGCAAAGCTTTGATTATGATGTTTTATTAGCAAATTTTTATCAAACAGATAAATCTAAGAATCAAAAATTTTGGGAGATTTATGAAAAAGCACTTTTTAACTTTGATTTTTCATTCTTAGAGCAATTAATAAACTTTTTAACAAAAAAACATTAAGTATATTAATTTCAAATACTTACTGGTTACAAGTATTGATTTTTAAGTTTTTATAAAAACTATGTAATTTATTAGTACTTATAGTTTTTTAATATTTTTGATTGACAAAAAATATATGCTCCAAAAAAATGAAAAAAACTAAAAATTCCAGTAAGGAGGAAATTAAATTATGAAAACTAACGGTAATCGTTACGGAACTCACAGAGTAATCGAACCAAAAGGTGTTTTACCACAACCGGCTAGAATATTAGATAATGATATGTCTGAGATATGGGATAATGAGTTAAAATTAGATGTAATTCGTCTTAATGTTGACTCTGCTTCTTTTCATCAAATTACTGAAAAATTAAAAAAACAAGGACATACAGACTTAGAAAAAGCTTTTGCAGAACACGCAATCGACCTAACATCAAGAACAGGTAAACATAAAAACGAAGATACCGGTTCAGGCGGAATGCTTATAGGCAGAGTAGCTGAAATTGGTGCTAATTTTGAGATGAAAGAAGAAATCAAAGTTGGAGATAAAATAGCTTCACTAGTTTCTTTATCTTTAACTCCATTAAAAATTAACAAAGTAAACAAAGTTTATCTTGATAAAGACCAGGTAGAAATTGAAGGACAAGCAATCCTTTTCAGTAGTGGTATTTACGCTAAACTTCCTGATGATATGGATGAAAATTTAGCTTTATCAGTTTTAGATGTTGCCGGTGCTCCTGCTCAGGCACAAAGACTTGTTAAACCTGGAGATAATGTAGTTATTCTTGGTGCTGCAGGCAAATCAGGTGTTCTTTGTAATGCTGTAGCTAAAGAAAGAACCGGTTGTACAGGTAAAGTTATAGGAATCGTAAGAAAAGAATCATATATAGATGTTTGTAAAGAAACAGGTTGTGATGAAGTAATTATTGCTGATGCAACTGACGCTATCACAATTGAAAAAGAAGTAGCAAGATTAACTAATGGTAAAATGGCTGATGTTGTTATAAATAATGTCAATGTTGAAGATACTGAAATGGCTACTATTATGGCTTGTAAAGACAGAGGCGTTGTTTATTTCTTCTCAATGGCTACTTCATTTACTAAAGCTGCTCTAGGAGCTGAAGGTATTGGAGCAGATGTTGATATGATACTTGGAAATGGCTATGCACATGGACACGCTGCTATCTCCATCGACCTGTTAAGAAGAAATCCTGTTTTAATGAAAATATTCCAAGAACGATACGCATAAATATAAATCAAATATTATATAGTCAAGTGTGTCTGGTTCCCCCAAAAAAAGGAACCAGGCATATCTTGTTTGTATATAACTAAATACTTTATCTTTGGAGGAAAAGTTGACAGAATTAGAAAAAAGAGTAAAAGCACTTGCTACCGAACAAGAATGGAATGATTGGCGTTGGCAAGTTAAAAATAGAATCACCAATCATGACCAATTAAAAAAATTAATTAAACTCAATCCTGAAGAAGAAGCAATCTTCCAAAAATCCGACTTCTCTTTTAGAGTAGCGATAACACCATACTATCTCTCAAAAATTGATGAAAATAACCCTTTAGACCCTATCAGATTACAAGCAATACCACGCATCGAAGAAACACATATCTCTGAATCTGACATGGATGACCCTCTTCACGAAGACGCTGACTCACCAACTCCGGGCTTAACTCACAGATACCCTGACAGAACTCTTTTATTGTTGACAGACCAATGCTCAATGTATTGCAGGCACTGTACCCGTAGAAGAAAAGCAGGGGAATTTGACGCTGCTATGCCTGATGCAAACATTGACAATGCAATAGAATACATCAGAAACAACAAAGAAGTAAGAGATGTTATTTTAAGTGGTGGAGACCCCTTAACTTTAGGTGATGAAAAGCTTGAAAGCGTTATTTCAAGAATATACGAAATTGAACATGTAGAAATAATTCGTATTGGTACTAGAATCCCGGTTGTTTTACCTCAAAGAATTACTGACAGTTTAGTAAATATGCTGAAAAAATACCCACCAATATGGTTAAACACTCATTTCAATCACCCTAATGAAATTACCCCCGAAGCAAAACAAGCATTAGCAAAACTTGCAGATAATGGTATTGTTTTAGGTAATCAATCAGTCTTATTAAAGAATATCAATGACCATATTGATGTTATGAAAAATTTAGTTCATCAATTAGTAAGAAACAGAGTTAGACCTTATTATATCTATCAGTGTGACCTTTCTAACGGTATTGAACACTTTAGAACTCCCGTTTCAAAAGGCATTGAAATCATGGAATCACTCAGAGGGCATACTTCAGGATTATGCCAACCAACCTTTGTGGTTGATGCTCCCGGTGGTGGAGGTAAAATTCCTGTAATGCCAAATTACTTGATTTCTCAAGCTCCTGACAGGGTTATTTTGCGTAACTACGAAGGATTTATCACTACTTATACAGAACCAGGCTACACCAAACAAGATGACAGTAAATACACGGCCTTATGTAAAGAAGAAAGAAAATCTGCAGACGGTGTCATTAGCTTGATTAGAGGCGAAAGAATCAGTTTTGGACCAGAAGAAACTAAAAGAAAACAAAGACAAAAATAACTTAATAAATCTTTTTAACAAGCCGGTTTATGATAATGAAGGAAGCCAAATTCCTAGAGTTATTGCGATAGTCGGACTATCAAAAAATGCAGGGAAAACTTCTTTTTTAAACTGGCTTGTTCAACATCTAAACAATAAAAGAATTGCAGTAACGACCACCGGCAGAGATGGGGAAGATCAGGATTTAGTTACCGGTGAACAAAAACCAAAAGTAGTTCTACCTAAAACTTGTTTTTTTTCTACTTTTGATTATGTCACTGATAATAGTATGCACAAGATTGAGATAATCTGTAAATCACAATACAGAGTCATTGGTAAAAATTTATATATTGCAAAAACAATTGAACCAATTGAAACAGAGATTATTGGAGCTTTAACAAATAAAGAACAAACAGAAATAATAAAGGCTTTCAAGGATTTATCTGTAAATATAATTCTTATTGATGGGTCTTTGGACAGAAAGTCTATTTGTCTTTCAGAAATCATCACAGATATTGTTTTAGTTGTTGGAGCTGCCTTTGGAACAATCGACGAGATTAGGAGTCAGTGTCATTTATTAAGTAATTATGCTCTATTTGATCATTACCCAATACCGGATTATGAATATGTTACCTATAAAGAATCGACTGATTTGAATGTAGTTACAACGGATATATCAAGTATTTATTCTAAGGAATATATTATAAATAACATTATAAAAAAGAATCCGGAATGGATTTATATTCCAGGAGCAATAACTGATGTATCATGGGTTAAAATCAAGCATAATGTATCAAACTATCAAGGAAAATTTATTCTTGAAAGTCCTGTAAATTTCAATATTAAAAATAATGAACTTTATAAACTTGTAAACGAAAAGACATTTTTTACTCGTAATGTTTTTAATTTAAAAGCTATCATAGTAAATAGTTATAGTCCAAACAATCAACATTTGGATTCTGACTTTTTAAGATTAGAAATACAGAATATATTTAAGAATCTACCGGTTATAGACATAACACAAATTTAATTGTTTTTGGATTAATAATTCCAATACATAGATTTAACAAGAAAAAACAATAATTTATTGACTAAATGTTAAAAAAAAATATTTTGGTATCTTAGATAGTTATAAAGTTAAGTATGGTGGGTAATATGAATACGAAAAAATATATAGTGTTTAAAACAATAAAAGAATATTTAGGAATAACATTTGGTGCAGTGTTCTTTGCCTTGTCATATTCATGGTTTTTGATACCATATAAAATAGCTCCAGGTGGAGTAGGTGGTTTAGGTCAGATTTTTTTTCATATATTTAATCTTCCTGTTGGTCTTTTTATGATAATGATGAATATCCCGTTGTTTGTGATTGGCACAATTTATTTAGGTAAATCATTTGGGATGAAATCTTTCTATGGGATGATTATAACTTCAGTTTTTACAGATATATTAAGTTTTCAGTCTTTATTCAAATTAGGTATTATCAATGATTTAACTCAATTTACACATGTTATTGATGGAATTGAAATTTACGCATTGTTTCCTTATGAAGATATTTATTTGACTGCTATTACCGGAAGTGTTTTACTTGGATTAGGTTTAGGAATAATTTT
>CAZJNG010000061.1:0-9322 GCA_964547265.1 uncultured Candidatus Cloacimonadota bacterium
CAAACTAGACTTTATCTATAAAAATATCTTCTATCCATGGGAAGCGACAAGAGGTTATCAAAGCACTGAAGATTTATTATCTCCTTTTGGACTGGAATTTGATTTAAAAGTAAACGAATCTAACTATTTATTATTTTCAGATAAATACCTTGATAACCCATTTTTAAAAGTAGATGAAATAGAAAAAAGATATAAAAAATTACCAGTTCCTTATGATATTCCTCAAAAAAGAAAAAAGATTAATAATATAAACGAAAACAATCAAATCTTACCATATTTGGATTATGAAGACGATATTTTCTTTAAACATGAAGATTATTTAAAAATTTTAGAATTTTCATTAACAGACTTTATTGCCAATAATGATATAATTGCAGGGTTCCCTTGGTTTGGAGCTTGGGGCAGAGATACCATGATTTCTCTTGAAGCAATACAACTCTTACCCAAAGGGGACGAGCTTGCTTATGATATTCTTAACAAATATGCCTCTCAAATTAAAAATGGACTTATTCCAAATATGTGTGCAGAGTCAAATCAAGCATCTAATTACAACTCCTTAGATGCTACTTTATGGTTTATTATCAGATTGTACGAAGTCAATATTCTACTGAAAAAAGGTACTAAAAAAGAAAAAATTATTCGTTGGAAACATGCGATAACCTTAACAGAATCTATTTTTGAGGCAATAATAGAAAAACCTAATGAACTTTTTTTTATTCGTACTGATGGCTTAATCGAACTTAAAGAAAATTTCTCTGCATCAACCTGGATGGATGCAAAGATTAACAATACTCCTGTTACTCCAAGAAATGGTGCACCTGTTGAGATAAACGCTCTTTTCTTCAATGCCCTATATGCTTATGAAAAAATGATAGATTTTCATAATGAAATATGCCCGGACAGAGAATACATTATGACAAATCAAGATTATATTGAAACAAAAAATCAAGTCTCTGAATCATTTAGTAAATTCTGGATACATGACTATTTAGCTGACAGACTTGTATCTGATGAGCCAATTTGTGAATATAGAGCAAATGCTATTATAGCAACATCTTTACCTTTTTCAGAACATCTTTTATCTATTGACAAGATTCAACAAATTTATGAAACTGCTCATGTTGAATTATTTACTCCTTATGGATTAAGATCCTTATCTCCAAAAGATTTTAAATTTAAGAAAAAATACATTGGAGGACAAGTTGACAGAGATAAAGCTTATCATCAAGGCACTGTTTGGGCATGGTTACTGCTTCCTTTTGCGAAAACATGGACTATAGCTTATCCAAATAAATCAAATAGTGAAAAGATAAATCATCTATCTTATTTAATTGAAAGATTTAGAAATGGTTTTATAAGAGGACACATAGCGTCTGTTGCTGAAGTTTGGGACGGAGATAAACCTCATTTCCCTAAAGGCTGCCCTGCACAGGCTTGGAGTGTTTCGGCGATATATTGTATTGAAAAAATTATAGAGTTATTAAAAGGTAGGTTATAATGAAAATTTTAATGTTTAGCTGGGAATTTCCACCTTTGATTGCCGGAGGATTAGCAATGGCTTGTTATGGCATGGTTAAGTCGCTACTAAAGCAAGGTATTGAGATTGATCTTGTACTTCCTACAAAGGAAATGATTTACTTCCCTTTCAGAAAACCTGAAGATGTGGATACTTTACCTGTTGTTTTTCTCGATGAAAAAAAACAAAAAACATTTAAAAAAACAAGTTTTAAAACGATAGAAGAAAAACTTGAGTATTTTGGAGTTAATGTCTTTCCTGAGACATACCTCTCCCCTCTTGAGATTCAATCTTGGTCAACAGTTGTTAAAAAATCTTACACAGAAACTAAAGTAATTTCAAGTTTAGAAGAAAGAGTTTTACATGATTTAGAACAATACCTGGTTGGTGAGGAAAACTTATTTAAAAAAGTTCAAGAGATGACTTCAAGAGCAGAACAATTTGCTAAAGTTTTAAAGTTTGATATAATCCATGCACATGACTGGCTCACTTATCCGGCCGGAATCATAGCCAAAAAACTTTCAGGTAAACCTCTAGTTGCTCACATGCATGCTACAGAATATGATAGAGCCGGTGGATATGGTGATGGGAGAATACACAATATTGAACATGATGGCTTAATCTATGCAGACAGAGCTATCTGTGTATCAAAATATACTGCGAATATGGTAATTTCAAGATATAGAGTTGACTCAGGTAAAATTAGAATTGTACACAATGCTTATGATGTTGGAATAATTCCCAATAAAAAACAAAGAATATTTAAAAGCCCTACTGTCCTATTTTTAGGAAGAATAACATTACAAAAAGGACCTGATTACTTTATTGAAGTGGCTAATAAAATTCTACAAAATAACCCTGATGCAAGATTCATCATGGCAGGCTCAGGTGATATGTCCAGAAAACTTTTACATAAATCGGCATCTCTAAGACTCAAAAACAGATTCATATTTGCAGGTTTTTTAAACAGAAAACAAGTATCAGAAATTTTAAACTCAGTTGACATATATGTTTTACCTTCTGTTTCTGAACCTTTCGGTATTGCACCTCTTGAAGCAATGGCTTATGGAGTTACAGCAGTAATTTCAAAGCAATCAGGAGTTTCTGAAGTTATAGAAAACGCTTACAAAGTTGATTTTTGGGATATTAATGAAATGACTAGGATTATCGACTTCTTAATCAAAAACCCTCAAACATGTAAAGAAGTAGGTGAAGAAGGCAAACAAGAAGTATTCCGTATAGGATGGGATGAAGTCTCAGAAAAATTAATATCAATTTATCAAGAAATTTCTTAAAGGAGTTAATATGTTATATATAAATTTTTACTTTCAAGTACACCAACCATATAGACTGAATCATTTTAGTGCTTTAGATATTGGAAAAAATAAGCCATATTTCGATGAAACCTTAAACAGGCAAGTAATTAACAAAGTTGCAGATAAATGCTATTTACCAACTAATAAACTCTTACTTGAGCTAATAAAAAAACATAAAGGAAAGTTTAAAGTTTCTTTTTCTATAACAGGTGTAGCTATTGAACAATTTAAAGAATACAGACCTGAAGTACTTGATTCCTTCAAGGCTTTAGCCGATACAGGTTCAGTTGAATTTATTGGTGAAACTTATTACCATTCACTTGCTTACCTTTATGATACTAATGAATTTTTAGAGCAAGTAGAAATGCATAAAAAACTGATGAAAGATGAGTTTGGTATCATACCTACAACCTTTAGAAATACTGAGTTGATTTATCAGGATGCTTTATCAAATCTAATTTATGAAATGGAAGGATTTAATACAATCCTTACAGAAGGTGTCGACAGAATATTAGGTTGGCGTTCACCACTCTATTCATATAAAAACTTCACTGCAGAAATCACTCTTCTTCTTAAGTACTATCAATTAGCTGACGATATTGCTTTTAGGTTTTCAAACCGGGACTGGCCTGAATATCCTTTAACTGTTGATAAGTTTGTAAAATGGGTTGAACACTTCAATCTAGATTCTCAGCAGAGTCAAAATAAGAATAAATTTTTAAATCTATTCATGGACTATGAAACCTTTGGCGAACATCAATGGGCTGAAACAGGTATTTTTGAGTTTATGCATCATTTACCCGAAAAAATCCTACAAAACCCAAATCTTGCTTTTATTACGCCAAAAGAAGCTTATAAACTCACCAATTATCAACAAGAAAGTCTTTCTTTCCCTGAGCCTGTTTCATGGGCTGATGCAGAAAGAGATTTATCAGCATGGCGTGAAAACGATATGCAACATAATGCTCTTGAAACACTTTATGAATTAAAAGAAAAAATTATGTATAAAGGACGAGAAGACTTATTACATACTTTGAGATATCTAACAACTTCAGACCATTTCTATTATATGTGTACCAAATATTTTCAAGATGGTGATGTGCATAAATATTTCTCACCTTATGATTCACCTGAACAAGCATATATTTATTTTATTAATGTCTTAGCAGACTTGGAGGAAAAATTAAATGATTAATAACCATCACTTTATCAATATTCATGTCAAGCCCAGAATTCCCGAATCTTTATCGAGATTACTGGATTTAGCTTATAATGTGTGGACTACTTGGGATAAAGATGCTTATGATCTGTTTAGCAGAATAGATCCTATGTTATACCGCAAATGTGAACATAACCCCGTAAAATTATTATCTGAAATCTCTAACACCAGGCTCGAAGAATTATCTAAAGACTCAGGTTTTCTATTTGAACTTAACAAAGTACATTCTGATTTCATGGATTATCTCAGTTTTAATGACACTGATTTCATGTACAAGGACAAGAAATGGACTGTGGAACATGATAAGAAATGTGCTTATCTGTGTATGGAGTACGGACTTCATGAATCTATCCCTATCTATTCGGGAGGCTTAGGTATCTTAGCCGGTGATTACTTAAAAGCAGCTTCAGATCAAGCAATCCCTATGACTGCCTTTGGCTTGTTATATAAATTTGGTTATTTTAGTCAAAAGATTAAGCCTGACGGTATGCAAGAAGAATGCTATAAAGAAATAGAATGGGAAACAAAACCTGTAACCGCCGTTAAAGATAATCAGGGTAATGAACTTATTTTATCCATTATTGTCGAAAAACAAGATATCTTTTTAAAAGTATGGAAAATTGATGTTGGTAAAATTGATCTTTATCTTTTAGATGCTGATATTGATAAAAATCCTCCACACATTAGAGGAATAACTCATTTACTATATGAAGCTGACAGAGATAAAAGAATTCTCCAAGAAATTATTTTAGCTTACGGCTCAATGAAACTTATGGAAGCAATTAACTATAAACCAACAATTTATCACTTAAACGAGGGACATTCAGCATTTATTATTCTTGAACTTATCAGAAAATATGTGAAAGAAGAACATTATTCTTTTGACGAAGCTGTTGAGCTTATCAGAGCAAGTACTATTTTTACAACTCATACTCCTGTGGTAGAAGGCAATGAGCATTTCAATAAAAAACTTGTTGAAAAATACCTAAAAACCAAAATTATTGAAGCCGGTTTAACTTTAGAAGAGTTTGACGAGTTAGCTTCAATCGATGGAGACACAAATAATTTTTGGTTACCTGCACTAGCAATAAGGTTTTCAAAGTATATTAACGGAGTCTCTAAGTTACATGCTCATGTTTCCAGAAAAATGTGGAATAAACTTTATCCTGAACTTTTTCAGAGTGAAGTTCCAATCACTCATATAACAAATGGAGTCCATTTACAAACTTGGATGAGTAAACAACTAACAACTATATTTAACAGATATGTTGGTCCTGAATACTTACATGCTTCTGAAAAAAAATCTGTTTGGAACAATGTTTTATATATACCTGATAATGAGATATGGGAAGCACATCAACAAAGAAAAGAACAAATGATTTCCTTTATAAGAAACAGAGTAAGGCAGATTGAGCAAGACAGAGGTATTATTGCCTCATCTACAGATAAAAGACAGATACTTCATAATAAATATCTTACAATTGGTTTTGCAAGGCGTTTTGCTCAGTACAAAAGAGCTAATCTCTTATTAAATAATCCTCAAAGACTACTTAATATCTTGACTGACAAAGAACATCCGGTTCAATTTATATTTGCAGGTAAAGCTCACCCTGCAGATATAGAAGGCAAGAAATTAATCCGAAACTTAGTAGATTTTGCAAAACAAAATAATGTTGAAGACAGATTCCTTTTTATTGAAGATTATGATATGAATGTAGCCAGACATATTGTTCAAGGTTGTGATGTGTGGCTAAACAACCCGATAAAACCAATGGAGGCAAGTGGTACTTCCGGTATAAAAGCAGGTATTAACGGTGTCTTAAATTTATCAGTACTTGATGGATGGTGGCCTGAATGTTTTGACACACATAACGGATGGGCAATAAATGCTTCAGACTTTTATTCTGACTTCAACACAGCTCAGAATATGGAGGCAGAACAAATTTACGATATGATTGAACACCAAATTGCTCCCATATATTATGACAGAAATACAGCAAATTACCCTTTAAACTGGATATCAATGATGAAAAGATCAATTTATACAGTAGGTATGGGTTTTAATATGCATCGCATGCTTGATGAATACACAAAGAAATTCTACCTTTCTGCCATAAATTCACACGATAAACTTAGATTAAATAAAAATCAAGAACTTAAAAAAATCATAAAAATGAAACATGATGTTAAAAAATACTGGGATAAAATCTATATAAAAGATTTCTTCTTAAAATTCCCTGATGAAGAAACTGTAATTACCGGTGATATTGTCAATGTAGAGGCATATATTTACGAAGCAGGTGCACCTGATGATTTATTTTCAGTAGAAATTTTTTATCAGTTTGACAATGATGACCATTATGAAACAATACCAATGAATTTTATTGAAAGCTATCCTGATCAAGTAGTTAAGTATTCAGCCATGTTCAGGATAAAAAGTTCAGGTTCTCAAAACATCAATTTAAGGATTAAACCCAGTAATATCTCTACAATATATAAAGAATTACAATTTATTAAATGGAGAACAAGATAATTAATTAATGATTTCCGCAGAACTTATATATTTGATATTTAATTAAATAATAAGTTCTGCTTTATAATTTTTGTTAAAGATTCAATAAACTTATTTAGGAGATAGATGAATACAATAAAAAATAACTTTTATAAACAAATTGAAAAACATATTTTATCTCATTCTATAACCTTATCCATTGATAAACCAATCAATGATTCCGAGAAACAGACAATTACTATTATTAATCAAGTAAACCAATCATTAAAAACTTTGCTTGCAAGTCATGTTTTCACTCAATCGAACAAAAATATAGTCTTTGTAACAAAAGATGATAAATTAGCTGAGGAAGTAGCTGAGGATTTTACTGTATTAACTGATGAAACGAAGGTTTGCTTTATACCTGATTATGAAACTATTTCTTATGAAAACAGGTCTCCTCATTATATGATTAGAGCTCAGAGAGTTAGAGCTTTAACAAGATTATTGTCAGAAGACAAAAATATATATTGTCTAAGTTATAGAAATTTAATTAGAGCAATATTAAATCCCACAGTGATTAAAAATCATATTAAGAATATTGCAGTAGCTCAAGAATATGATTTAAGTGAGTTTATTACATTTTTATCTAATTGCGGTTACGAGCATGCATCACAAATTGAAAAAGTTGGTCAGTTCTCCAAGAGAGGTGGTATTTTAGACATATTCACACCAAATTACTCCGAGCCAATAAGAGTAGAATTTTTTGGAGATGAAATTATCTCAATCAGGCATTTCTCTATTTCAACGCAAAGATCAGAAAAACACGAGCTTAAAAATATCTCAATTATTCCTTGCAGAGAAATTATTATTGACGAGGAACTAAAACAATCAAAGCATTATAAACTTATTGAACAGCAAGGATTTTATGAAGGAATTGAAAATGATATACCCCTGTTTTTTGATAATAAATATTCAATCTTCGATTACTTAAACATAAACAATACTGCAATATTTTTTGATAACTTTAACTTTGATTATGATTTTCAAGAACAGTATTTAAATGAGATACATGACAGTTATCATAGCAATCTATTAAAAAATAAAAAAATCCAACTTTGCAAGCCCGAAAAACTAATTTTAAATCAACAAGAACTAATTGAAAATTTTAAAAAGTTTCAGATTAATTTCATGAGTCATGCAAATCTATTTTTCCCTGCCGGTTTCGAACAACTAATTAACAAAAAGATTGAGATCATTAATCTATATACAGAACCAACACCTCAGATAAATAGTGATTTGCAGCTACTCGAGCAATCTATTGAAGAATTAAAAACCTTAAAATATTCAATTTATATTCAGCTTGAAAACTTTGCACAAAGAACCAGGATGATGCAACTATTGGATGAAGTCAGTACAGGCATAAATTTAACTATTGGTGTACTGCATAAAGGCTTTATTTCTCATGACTTCAAGATTGCAGTCTTTACTGATCATGAGATTTTTAAGCGAATCAAACATAAAAAACTTGATTTAGTCTTTTCAAAAGGAGAAGCCTTAGTAGATTATGAATCCTTAAAAATAGGAGATTATATTGTTCATATTGAACATGGAATCGGGATCTATGAAGGACTAAAGAAAATCCAAATTGGTGATAAAAATATTGAATGCCTTTGTATTCAGTACGCCGGCACTGATAAAGTTTATGTACCTACATGGCAATTAAAACTAGTAGCTAAATATGTTTCTGAAGAAGGAACTCAACCAATAATTCACAAACTCGGAACTAAGACATGGGAAGCTACTAAACAACGAGCCAAAAAGCAAATAGAGTTAGTTGTTGATGACATTGTTAACCTTTATGCTGAACGGTCATTAAGGAAGGGTATTGCTTTCAGAGAAGATTCTGATTGGCAATTAGAAATGGAACAGTCTTTTATCTATGAAGATACACCGGACCAGCGAAGAGCAACTGATGAAATTAAAAATGATATGGAGCAAGAATCTCCAATGGAAAGACTTCTTTGCGGCGATGTTGGCTTTGGAAAAACAGAAGTTGCTATCAGAGCAGCCTTTAAAGCAGTTTTAAGCGGATATCAGGTTGCTGTACTTGTTCCGACTACTTTATTAGCAGAACAACATTATTTTGTATTTCAAGAGAGATTGGCTCAATTCCCCGTAAAAATTGCTATGCTAAGCAGATTTAGAACTCCAGCAGCAATTGATAAAGACATAGTTAAAATCCGTAATGGTGAAATTGATATAGTTATTGGTACACATCGAGTTTTATCTAAAGATGTTATCTTTAAAAGGATTGGGCTTTTGATAATTGATGAAGAACACAGATTCGGAGTTAAACATAAAGAAAAAATCAGAAAAATAAAAGCTAATGTTGATACACTATACATGTCGGCAACTCCAATCCCCCGCACAATGAATATGGTATTATCAAAACTTAAAAGTATGTCTTTGATTCAGACTTCTCCAAAGGCAAGACTACCAATTAGAACAGTGATTGTGCCTTATGATAAAGAAGTAATAAAAGATGCAATTATCAGAGAAATTGATCGTGGAGGTCAAGTGTTTTTTGTTCATAACAGAGTGGAAACGATTGAATCAATTCATACTGAGTTAAAAGCACTTTTACCAAACTTAAGATTTGTTGTTGGACACGGACAACTACCGGAAAAAACACTAGAAAGAGTCATTGTTGATTTTGCTGATCATAAAAATGATGTTTTGATAGCGACAACAATAATCGAATCAGGTATAGAGATTCC
>CAZJNG010000062.1:0-7028 GCA_964547265.1 uncultured Candidatus Cloacimonadota bacterium
AGCCTCTGAATTATTAGGTTCAAAATCTATAAGTTGTAACAATTTATTTTCAGCATTAACATAGTCTTTTTCTTGATAAAGCATAATACCAAGATTAAGATAAGCAGAAATATAATTTTGTTTTAACTTAATTGCTTGCTCGAAAGCACTTTTAGCATGTGCAAACTCTTCAAGGTCAAGATATGCCATACCCATTAAAAACCAAGCAGAAGCATCATTTGGATTTAATTTAAGAGCTGAGTGGTAGTATTCGATGGCTTTTTCATCATCACCTTTTTCATCGATTGTAGAGCCAAGTTTGAGATATATTGAAGCATCATTAGGATTGATTTGATTTGCTGTTACAAAGTAATCCATAGCAAGATCATATTCTTCTGACTCAGCGTAAAGTAATCCTAAATGACAATATGCTTCGGTATTGTCGGGAGTGATTTCAATGATCTCTTCATAAATTTCTTTTGCTTTATTTTTTTCATCAATCAATTCATAACTTTTGCCTAAATCCAAAAGAATTTTTACATCATCAGAATCATATTTCAGTGCTTTTTGAAAATATTTAATCGCTTTTTCTGGTTGATTGTTTTTTAATCTTGTCAAACCATAATAATGCCATAGTTTTTTATCTTCATTTATATCAAGCGATTCTGAGAATAATTGTAAGGCTTTATCTATTTCATTGTTATTATAAGCTTTTATAGCTTTTTCAAGGTATTCGTCATATTTTCTTTTCTCTTGCTGGGGTTCAGACGAAGGAAGGGGATCCATTATCTACTCCTTATATTCTTTACTTTAAACACATTTTATAATAATCTGATAATTTTGTCAATGTCTTTTTGAAACTTACTCATATACTCTCAGCTAAGTTATTCAATATTTAGATAATTTTACATCGTTCAAAATTACTGAGTTATCTAGCTGATCGAATAGCGAACTGATATCTATTTCTATAGTTGAACTGTTTTTATTGCCTCAGAAATAATTTTTCCTATATAAGAAAAATCGTTTTCGTCTATAGTATAGATGTTTAAGAATATTGTTCTTTCAAACAATATCGTTAAAATCGGTTTATCCTGCTTGAGAAGTTCATGATAAATATTATCGATGAAGTTTGATTTATTATTTGATGGTAGTTCTAATCTGATTAAATAAGTATCAATAAAATTGTTTGGGAAAGAGCCACCTCCTATTTGAGTAGATAGTATCTCAGGATAACCCTTGTCTCTACTATTTATTAACTTGTGTTTTACATTGTATTGGTTTAATATTTCAGATAATACCTGAGCTTTTTTTAGCAATAGGTTCTCAGACTGATTCATCATCTTAAATACAGGTATATTTTGTAAAAACAAATCATCCTTTGAGTATTGAAATAACGAATAATAAAGAGAAGTAATTGTAAATTTGTCAACTCTTAAAATTCTCATCAAAGGGTTTTTCTTTAATGCTGACAAGTATTTACCCTTACCCAGAATAATTCCTGACTGAACAGAGCCTAAAACCTTATCTCCCGAAAAACAGATAATATCAACACCCTTATCTAGGCAATCCGAGATAGATGACTCTGCAGAATCTTTAACAAAATCAGGCAGGTTATTTGTCTTATTACTAAAATCTTTAATCAATCCGCATCCGGCGTCATAAACAAATGGGATATTGTGTTTTTTTGCTAATATAATCAGGTCTTCAATAGTAGGCTTTTCAGTGTGACCTTTGATTGTAAAGTTTGAAGTATGAGCTTTAAAAATTAATCCTGTATTTTCATTTATTGCATTTTCATAATCACTTATTCTCGTTATGTTTGTTGTTCCGACCTCTTTTACCAATGCTCCTGTATTGTCCATTATATCTGGGATTCTAAATGAACCTCCTATCTCAATTAGCTCTCCTCTGGAGATAATTACTTCTTTACTTTTTGCATACTGATTAAGTATCAGATAAACCGCAGCTGCATTATTATTGACAATTACGGCATCTTCACTTCCGGTTGTAAACTTGAGAATCTCTTTTAAAAAATCATCCCTGTAAGCTCTGTTTCCTTGCTCTAGGTTAAATTCAATATTTGTGTAAGAGGTACATGTTTCGGAAAGTTTATCTATTAATTTCGTCCCATAAGGAGCTCTGCCGATATTAGTATGAACGATAATACCTGTTGCATTTATAACCGGTTTTAAAGGACAGGAGAAGGTCTTTTTAAGCAAACTTAAGTATTCTTGGATAATATCTTCAGGAGTTAAAGATGAAGAGTTAATTATATTATTTTTTAGGTCATTAAGAAACATTCTTATGTGTTTAGTTAAAAGCTTTTTATCAATATTTTTAAATTCTTCACATTTTAAAACCTCAACAATTATCTTGTTTACGGAAGGTATCGATCGAAAGCTATTATTCATTTTGGTGTTAGATCTTTTCTTTACCATGCATATATGGTCTTAATGCCTCAGGAATGGTAATAGTGCCGTCTTGATTTTGGTATTGTTCTAATATAGCTATATATGTTCTTGGAGTTGCCAAGCCGGAACCGTTCAATGTATGTACATACTTAAGCTTACCGTCATTATCTCTAAATCTTATATTTGCTCTTCGAGCTTGAAAATCTTCAAAATTAGAAACAGATGAAACTTCAAGATATTTTTTTGCCGCAGGAGCCCAAACCTCTAAATCATAGGTTTTGGCAGAAGCAAAACTAGTGTCTCCTGTACATAAAGATAATACACGATAGTTTAAATCTAAAGCGATTAAAATATCTTCAGCATCTTTAAGCATTTCTTCCAGAGCTACCCATGAATCTTCAGGTTTAACAAACCTTACCATTTCGACTTTATTAAATTGATGAAGTCTTTGTAGTCCTTTTGTGTCTTTTCCGTAAGAGCCGGCTTCTCTTCTGAAACAAGGAGAATAGCAAATAAATTTTGTAGGTATCTTTTCTATACTAAGGATTTCATTTGAAAAAAGATTGGTAACAGGCACTTCAGCTGTTGGAATCATAAAGAAATCTTCTTCCTGTAAAAAATACATATCATTTTCAAGTTTAGGTAATTGTCCTGTACCTGTCATACTGTTACGATTGACAATATGCGGAACCATTACTTCTGTATATGAATGCTTTAAAATATGATAATCAAGCATAAAATTAATTAATGCTCTTTCCAGTAAAGCTCCCCTATCCATATATACAGGAAACCCACTTCCGGTAATCTTAGCACCTGCAGCAAAGTCAATCAGGTTTTGACTTTGAGCTAAATCAAAATGTTCTTTTAGTTCAAAATCTCTTTCTTCAGGTTGTCCGTGAGTTTTTATTACTATATTATCATCAGAGGATTTTCCGATAGGAACAGAAGAATGAGGTATGTTTGGAATAGTAAGTAATCGGTTGTTTAAATCAGTTTCTATTTCTGAAAGCTTAGTAGATAGTTCTTTTGTTTTTTCGGCAATAAGTTGCATATCTTTTAACAGATGATTGGCATCTTGTTTTTCTTTTTTTAATTTCCCGATTTCTTTTGATACTTTGTTTTGCTCAGACCGAAGCTGATCAAAGTCAAATTGAGTTTTTCTTTTAAGTTCATCAAGTGATATTATCTGTTCAATATCTGCTTTTTCATTTTTATTTTGGATAGCAGTTTTAACCAATTCTGTATTTTCGCGTATAAATTTTAAATCCAGCATTTTATAATAATTCTCCTGCAATAGTAATCATTTCAATATAGTTATCAACAATTAAAGAAGCACCGCCTACAAGTGCACCATCAATATCATTTTGCATAAGAAGGTCTTTAATATTGTTTGGTTTCACAGAACCTCCATAAAGCAATGGAATTTTTATTGCTTTGTCGCCATAAAATGATTTCAATGTCTTTCGTATAAAAGCATGAACTTCTTGTGCCATTTCAGGTGTAGCAGTTTTACCTGTTCCAATAGCCCAAACGGGTTCATAAGCGACAAGTAAATCTTCTTGGGTGTCAATGTCCATATCTGAAAAGATACCTTTTAACTGAGATTCGATAACGCTAAAGGTTTCACCATTTTCTCGTTGTTCTAAGGTTTCACCTATGCAAATGATTGGATTTATTGATTCTGCACGAAGTTGCATCCATTTGAGTCTGATGGTTTCTTCATTTTCATTGAAGTATTGTCGTCTTTCAGAGTGACCGATTATACAATACGGTGTATTTATTGATTTTAGAATGTTTGCTGACACTTCCCCGGTAAAAGCTCCTTTATCGTGTTGAGAAACATTTTGAGCTCCAATAAATATTTCTGAGCCATTAGAAATATCAATTGCTTTTTGTAATAACGGGAATACAGGACAAATAATTTTTGTTATGTGTGGGTTGGAAATCTTATTAAGATTAGATTTTATGGTGTTAAAGAAAGAAGTCATCTCAAGTAAATTTTGATACATTTTCCAATTTCCTGCGATAATATATCGTTTCATTTTTTACTCCTTTTTATATTTAAGTAAAATAGCAGTCAATAACTGACTGCTATTAAAAGATTTTTATTTATACATGATTAATTAGTTGATTCAATACTTTTAATAAATCCTTGTGCTGATTGACCATACGAAGGATGGTTTTTAATCTTTTCAAAATAATTTTTTGCTTCGGTTAATTTGTCCATATTAAATAGTATTAAAGCTTTATAATAGATTGCATCATTATCTCTTGCATTTCTTTCTAACATTTTAGAGACATGTTTGTCTGCATTATTAAAAGCATTTGCGTCATAATACTGAACTGCAAGCCAAAGAGCAATATTTCTATCCCAATCAATTTCAAGAGCTAATTCGTAATATTGTGTTGCTTTTTGATTGTCATTTGTATCTTTATAAAGTGTACCCATATTTCTATAAGTTTTACCTAAATCTCTTCTGGAAGGGTTTGTTGAGACAAAACCTTCATAAGCTTCAATCGCTTTACCGGGTTGTTTATTGTTGATGTATAAGGAAGCAATTTTTTGCAGTACATCCGCATCTTTATTCATTTCTAAAGCTTTATTAAACCATATAATAGCATTATTAATATCGTCATTTCTTGAGTATAAGTCAGCGATTTCTTGTTTTGCTGTAAAGCTATTATATTGTTCATCATATTTTTTCCAAACATTGATTGCTTTTTGAATATTTTTTAAGGCAACTCTGTAAACCTGAGCCACATTTCTTACTACAGATTCATTAGCAGAATCATATTCTAAATAGGCTTCTCCATATTGGGCAGCGATATTATAATCCTTTGCATTTAAACCGGCAGCATAAAGTTTAAAATAAATACTTTTAAATTCTTCATCAAAAGGTGTTATATCTGTTTTTGCTTCATTGAATGTTGTAAGTGAATTTTTGTAGCTTGCTATTGCTTTATCAAAAGACTTAGCTGTAAACAATGAATCTCCTGTTGCTAAGTATTCTCTTGCAATTCTCTCTTTAGTTCTTTCTTGAGCAACAATTGTTAAGCATACACCTAAGATTAAAACTACTATAAATATTTTTTTAAAATTCTTCATGTAATATCCTCCGTATATTTTTAGTAAAGATAAAAAACACTGTAATTTTGTCAACTACAAATCTTTAAAATTTGAAAATTTAAAAACTTAATCAGGCAAAAATCTAATTAAAAAATTGTTAATCACTAAACCTTTATTGTTTTCAGTAAAAATTTGGTATGCTTTAAGTTTTTTATAGTCATGTATTTTAATGATAAAAGACTCATTAAAATGATTATGAATGATATTATATTCAAATATTTCTTCATGAAATCTAACTTCTTTTGCTGTTATCCATTCATCATCAACGAAGATATCAGTATCCTTGCCAAGTTGAACCTTTGAACCGCTAAATGTTTTAATTTCTAAAAAATCTTGAAGTCCTATATATTCTATTTTTTTTATCTTTTCTGTCATATTTTCAGCGTTGAGGATAAATAATTCTGATTTCTCATTTAAAGCTTTGATTATTTTTTCAATGTTTAGATAGGTGAAAAATCTATCATCTATCTTTTTAGTCAGGATTCTTGCCTTTTCTGATATGCAATTAAAATTTTCTTTAGAAATCATTGAATCCTCTTAAAATGAAGATAAAAAGTTTTTTAAGGTTGTATGATTAGCTTTTTCAATTTTTTCATTTTGAGTGCTTTCTTCCAGGATTAAGCAATTGTTTTTATGTTTTGCATTCTTTCTGTTAAATATTCTTGTAACCTTAATAGTCTTACCATCTATTGTAGTAACAATAATGTCTTTGTTGAAATCAGGGTCTAAAAAATTAAAATCTTTAATATCTCTTGAGAGAAATGAATCTCCTTGAAAAAACTTGTTTACATTTTTATTTATTACTGAACCAAATAAATCAATAGCAGCAAGATTTTCATATACAAAAATACCATTTTGATTATATAACAAAACTCCACAACGGATCGAATCAATAATCTCTTCAGGATAATTATCCGGTTCAGGCTTTTTGATTATTTCATTGTCGTTAATACTTAATGAATCAAACATCTCTTTAATTCTTAAAAAAGTAACAAGTTTCAAATTGACAGAAAAAGCATCAATTGGTTTTCTCAAATAGTCATCAGCTTTGCATGATATAACTTGCTTGAGAATCTCCTCGTTTTCTGAAAGTGATGTAACTATAACAACAGGAATGTATTGATTTGACAAGTCTCTGATTTTTTTGCATACTTGAATTCCGTCAATATCCGGTAACATAACATCAAGAAAAATCATATCAATTTTGTATTTATTCACAGCTTCCAAAGCATCTAATCCTTTAAAACATTTGAAGACATTATGTCCTTCTTTACTGACTATATTATTCATTAAATTGACATAAATTTTATCATCATCAACGACCAATATGTTTTTTTTATTATTTTCCATGAATTATTTCCCTGAAATAGTTATATTTTTTCTTATATCTAAATCTTTTTGCAATTCTTGTGCCATAGATTCTTTTACAAACACTACCTCTACTCTTCTGTTTTGAGCTCTGCTTTCCGGAGATAGATTGTCTGTTATTGGCCTGAACTCTGCAAATCCTT
>CAZJNG010000062.1:7038-9313 GCA_964547265.1 uncultured Candidatus Cloacimonadota bacterium
ATCTTACTACCTGACATGCCCTGTGCGTAGATAACTCCCAATTCGAGGGAAACATAGGAGTGTTTATTGGCAGATTATCTGTATGTCCTTCAACACGAACCTGATACTCAAATTTATTTAGTAATTCTTTTATTTTTGTCAGTAAGGGGATTGCTGCTGTTTCTACATTTGACGAACCAGGCCTAAACAAAATCATATCAGAGACTGTAATAATGTATCCTTTATCATCAATTTTTGTTTTTACTTGCCCTGATAATTGATTTTCGAAAATAAACTCTTTAACTTCAGCATCTATTGCTTCCATCTCTTTTTGGATTAAGTTTCCTAATTCATCTACTATTTTATCGGGTGAATCCTCGTCAAGTTCTGATTTAAGCATTAAACTTAGGCGAGTACCTTCTTCTGGAACCTTGTCTTTACCAATCGCTACTTTGAGTGCATCAGCAATATCTTGAAATTTATCCTGCTCAATCTTTGACATTGAAAATAACAAAACAAAAAAACAAAGCAATAAAGTAACAAGATCTCCGTAAGTGACCATCCATTCGGGAGCACCTTCTGAAATTTCTTCTTGGTTGTCAAAATTTAGTTTATTATCGTCAAAATCTTCATCCGGAATCTTTGCCATTATTTATCTTTTCCTGACATTTTTTTTCTCATTTCACCTGATAAAAATACTGCTAATTTATCTTCTATAATATTTCTTGGTTCTGCTTTGGAAATTGATTTTATTGCTTCAAGCGTTAATCTCATGCTTAGTGTTTCAGTTTCAGATCGCCCTTTTAATTTGACAGCCATCGGGCTACATATCAAGTTTGCTATCACAGAACCATAAAAGGTTGTCAATAATGCTACAGCCATACTGGGACCTATATTGTCAGGGTCAGAAAGATCAGCAAGCATTTTAACAAGACCAATAAGAGTACCAATCATACCAAAAGCAGGAGCAAATTTTGCTAAATCGGAATAAAGATTTCTGCCTATACTATGCCTTTCTTTCATTAATCCGATTTCGCCACCCATAATATCCATGATTATATTCACAGATGTGCCGTCAGCTATCATTTGTAAACCTTTTCTGAAAAATTCATCCTTTACCTTTTTTGCTTCACTTTCCAGTGCAATTGGTCCCTGAGTCCTGTTTAAGGTAGCAAATTTAGCGGCATCTTCAATAATATTACTAATTTGAACAGGTTGCTTAAATAATGCTTTACGAGTTACTTTTATAATTAAGAAAACTGTTTTCATTGGATAAGCTATAAACATGGCAGCTATTGAACCCCCAAAAACTATCATCATTGAAGGTATATCAACAAATATCATCAAGTTACCACCCATAAGAATGGAACTTATTATCAATCCTAAACCTACAAGAACACCTAAAATTGTTCCTATATCCATATCCAACCAGCCTTTTATAAAGATTTTTGTTTATTATAATAGTATTAGTTTCTTTGTCAATGAAAAAAATAAAAAATTAAAGTCTGTCGGAATGGAAACCGGACGGCTCGTCCAGTCATGTCATTACAAAAAACATTATAATCTGTTATAAATCAAGAAATTAAGATTGCTGAACTATGTTCAAAAAGACTGCCGAGATGAGCCTTCTCGCTACCGGTTTTAATGCGTTTTTGGCTTTTTGGGATAGCCTCTAAAGATGCTGTCCTAAAATTACTGTTGTGCCAACACCCTTGTTTGCACTTGAAATCATAAATCATTTTCAATCAATATGTTAGAAAGCAACAAGCAAGGGTGCTTGTTGAACAAATCTACATTTTGAGACAGCCTCTTTAAAATGTGGAAATAGTGACAAACCTTCTTTTTCTGCCACTTTAGTGACTATTACTACTCAAACCCATTGAAGCGATTAAAATATTGATGGAGAACATCTTAGCTCTACAGATTGAAACCTGTGACTGTGATTTTTATTCTTTGTTGATGTTCAGAATGACCTGATTTCGCAGAAATTATATTATAATCGCGAACCTTGCATAGCATCAATAAGTTTAATTAAGTAAAAGAAACACTCGATTCTACGATTATCCTGCAGGAAATTTTCAAGGGACCTCCAAGAGGGAAAAAAGCATCTTGGAGGTCACTTGTTTGTCTCCGCTTGTTAAATGTTATTAAGTTGCTGAATATTCAAAAAATCCTATCTCAGTAGCAATTTAACAGCACAATAACTTCAAGAGCTTGCCCCAAAATGTCAAAAACCGGAACCCTGACGGCTGGGGTGAGCAAAACTCACCAATTTAAAAAAAATTGTAAGTTCAAT
>CAZJNG010000063.1:0-9300 GCA_964547265.1 uncultured Candidatus Cloacimonadota bacterium
CATCATAGACCATCTCTTGCATATCATCAGCAATTTTTGACTCAGGTAGTTGATATGTATGTATGTCATAGCATTTAAATGAGTTAAGTCGAAATCTTTGTTTAATGTCAGGCATTATATATCTCTCAAAAAGGTGCTTCATCTCAAAAGGTACGCCGGGTAAACAATACAATAACTTGTGATTCTCAACATATTTCAAACCGGGAGCAGTACCTAAATCATTAACTAGATATTCAAAATCTTTCGGAAGAAATGCCTGATTTTTGTTTGATAAAGGCATTTCTATTCCTCTATCTGAAAATCTTTTAATGACTATATCTTCAATTTCTTGAATAAAAATCATCTCTTTATTAAAGAAATCTGCGATACATTTTTTGGTTATGTCATCCTTTGTTGGTCCTAAACCACCGGTAATAATCATCAAATCACTTAAGCCCCAATTTTCATTAAGAACTGCTTTTATTTCTGACAAGTTATCGGCAACTATCACAGCCTTATTCACATAAGCACCCATAGATGTAAGCTTATCAGCTAACCATGTCAAATTTGTATTTATTGTCTTACCCAATAAAAGCTCATTACCTATGTTTATTATAGTGATATATATATTTTTATTCTGCATTGTATAATATTCCTTATTTTTAAAAAACACTTACTACTGTAACAGTTTTAAATTTTACTGTTTTTGTCAATTCTAAAAATAAAAAAAATAAAAAAGTCGGGCGAACCCGACTATAACTAACTAAAAACTAACACCTAAACCAAAATTAACTGTTGAGGTTTTAGCCATTGAATAATCTGCAAAAATATCCAATATCAAGATACTATATCTTAAACCAACAGTAGCTTTGATATCATTTTCAGCATCTAAATTTAATGAAATCTCATTATTAGTATTTTTCTCAAGATACTTTGCTTTAAGCTGAGCTTTCTCATAACCCAAGGCACAATAAGGTGTTAGAAATAACAATTTCTTGCTGATTTGTGTATTAAAAGCCATCGTATTAATGTCAACTATATCACCAACAGACATTTGTTGATAAACTGCTTGTACAGACCAATCTATAGGGAACAATTTTGTAAAATACTGGTCAATACTATGCTTGAAACCTATACCCCAAAAACCGATATTACCTATATCATCAGTTACCTTCATTGGAGGAAAACCTCTCAACATAAGTTCATTACCCTTTGGAAGTCCGAGTGATACAGAAACTAACGGCACAGCTATAGCACTTAAATTTACACCTTTAGGTAATGCTCCTGTACCATCTTTACCAAAAATTGTTGCTGTTTCAACTGTTTCATTTACCATGTCAGCATTAAACTTCTTTTCATCTGATGAAATCGGAATTACCGCAGCACCTATCATAATGGAAGGTCTGAACTTATCCAATACCTTAGCAGTATTAAAATAACCTGAATTTAAACCGGCTCCCATAGCATTTGCTAAAGGCTGTAAATAACCTTGAGCATTTTTTTCTGCAAGTTCTGAAATCTTATCTTCGATAAAATCTGCAGATAAGAAACATACAAAACTCATAAGTAAAACTAAAAAAATTGTCTTTTTAAACATTTTTCCTCCTTTATGAAATTACTATAATTAAGTCAAGGATATTTGTCAAATGTTTTTTTCATGTTAGTATTTTCGCTAGATAAATAATCTATAATTTGTATAATCTTAAGAGATTACTCGACCTTATCATTTTTTTTTTAATTATTCTATTGGAATTAAATATTAACAACTCATAATAAGTCGCTTTATCCATATAAAAATAATATAAATAGAATCAACAAACAAATCTGCACATTACTGGATGCTTAAAGCAGCATAACTCTATCTGCTGAAATATCAATACATTAAAACAGCTAACCCTTAAGTGACCTCCAAGATGCTTTTCCCTCTTGGAGGTCACCTGTTTCTCCGTAGTATGTATTGATTGTCTTTCAATCATTTGCGAGATAAAACATCTGATTTCCGGTAGTTTAAGAGGCTGTCTCAAAATAACGGATTATCCGTTGAAGCCGGTACCGAGACGGCTCGTCTCGGCTTTCTTTTTGAAAATTGTTCAGCAATCTTAACTTCATGATTTATAACAACTTAATAGTTTACGAAGTCTTTTTATTTATTGTACGCCCTGACGAGCCGTCAGGGTTCCGGTTTTTGACATTTTGAGACAGCATCTTATATTTGAGTATAAAAAAGAGCGGGATAAAAATCCCGCTCCATATTTAATTAACAATCGAAATTGTTAAATTGCTTATTTCATAAGAATCATTTTACGAGTAGCAGTATATTTGCCTGATTTCATGTTGTAGAAATAGATACCGCTTGATACATTTTTACCGTTATCATCTGTACCATTCCATTCAACATTGTGAGACCCTGCTTTAAAATGATCATTAACAAGAGTTTTTACTTTTTGACCTTTCACATTAAAGATGTCAATTTTTACATTACTGTCTTTAGCATTATCAAATGAGATGATAGTACTTGGATTGAATGGGTTAGGATAATTAGAGTTTAACTGAGTAGTCTGTGGAGTAATCATTGTATTTTCATCAGTATTAGAAAGACCTTCAATTTTTACATCATCAACAAAGAAGATAAACGCATCATCAGATACACATACAATCGCAACATGAATATTTTGACCTGCAAAATCAGCTAAAGAATAAGTAAATTCAGTCCAATCAACCGGCGCTTGAACATAAGCACCAGGAGTAATTACTGTCATATTAGCAGGATTAGGACTTGTGCCTACTGCAATTTTAAAGCGTTCTAAACCATACTGGCTTGTGATTGATTTACCCCAGAATGAAATTGATGAACCTGCTGTAGCTTCAAATAAAGGACTAATCATCCAGTCATTATTTGGTCCGTTTTCAGCACCGAATGAAGCAGCCATTTTTTGTCCTGAATAAGGAGTTGCTGTTGAAGCAGGAGTTGTTTGTGAAGGATTAAATACTATATATGCCATAGGTGATTGAGAATTAGGGAAACTAACATTTGTAATACCAAAAGTTGGTGACATATCAAGATCTATTAATGTCCATTGACCAAATTCTAATGCAAAATCAGGATATGATTCGAAATCATCATCAACAACTAAACTGCTTACAGTAAGTGTAACAGTATGAGCAAAAGGTGAACTGTTAATATTTACATTTTCATAAACAGCAGTAGAATATCCTGCTAATTGAGCAGTAATAGTATAAGTTCCAAGCCATACATCAGGGAAATTAACAACATTGCCGGTTGCAACTTGTTGATAAACATGAGCAGGATTTTCGTTACTATTTGTTAAAGTGATAAGAGCACCATTAGCAGAAGCATTGTTTGAAGTATTGATTGTAATATTTACTACTGCTGACATATTTTTTGAAACTGAATTTGAGTATGCAGGAGCTGACATTACATTATTTGTATAAACAGCTTTAACTATATATTTATATTCACCGGTTTCTACGGTTTCCCATAACAAGTCAGTGTAAGTTGTATCTGTAATTGATTGAGCAAGAGCATCCCAAAGATTTTCATTGTCTAGGTTTGCTACATTTGCACGATAAATATTGTATGATTCTAATGCACGATTTTCTCTTACTTGACTTGGTGTAGCAGTAATTTTTTCTAATTCTGCTTTTTCGAATTTTGTATATTCTAAATTAAATTTATCTTTATTAGTATCTTTAACTGAAGCTCTACTTAATACAAAAGCAGATTTTTCTGAGATAAAACTATAATTAGGAACTGATACGACTTGATTTCCATTACTTCTTGCATTACCAATAAATACATTATCTATATGAGTATTAGCATTATCATCTCCAACGATGTTAAATGCTACATGTACTGCCTGACCTGCATAATCTGCCAAAGAAACTGAAGCAGTTAACCATGTGAAATTTTCAAAAGTACCATAATCTTCTTCTCGCCAAATCTGAGTCCAGTTATTTCCGTCAGTAGAAACTTTTATCATTAAATCCTGATTATCGTTAGGACTAACAGCCCAGTGATAACTCATATTAAAATCAAATGATACTATTGTATTATTAGTGATTGATATTAATGGAGTAATTAACCATGTATTAAGATTATAACCCCAGTCAACTTTCGCACAGTTTCCATCATAAGCTGCTCCATCAGGTTCTCCGATATACCAGTAAGGAATTCCACCTTCACCGGGTGTTCCGGCACCTTGAATAACTTGTTCCCAGCTTGAGAAATCACCTTCAAAGTTTTCTGTAAATTCTGTTAAGCCTGCACTTGAACCTGGAGCTGACCATGTTAAAGAAACTTGTGTATCTGTCGCTTGAGCAACAACATTTGCAGGAGGATTAGTTAATTCTTCAAGAGTAATATTTCCAAGATCAAGATCAACTAAACCAACTTCAATTAAATCATCAATATATGTCTGATAATTTTCACTGGTTACAGTAATAGTATATGATCTGTTTGAGTAAACACCTGAAATAGTAAATTGTCCATTTGCATTAGTTGTAATACCTGTATAATCTTCATAACCTGTTAAAGTAATTTCTGCGTTTGCTAAAGCTTGTTGTGTATCAGATGCTAAAACAATACCTGTTACATTAACTGTAGGTAACTGAGTCATTGAAATATTTTGAGTAGTTTGTCCTTCTGCAATAACAACAACATTTTCGATAGTTTCATTTTCATAACCAAATCTACTTGCCACTAATGTGACAGTTCCTTCAGATACGAAATTAATTGTATATTCTCCACTTGCATTAGATACAGCTCTTCTGGTTGTACCTTGAACCAAAACATCTACTCCCACTAAAGGATTACCATTATGATTAACTAGACCTGTAATACTTCCTAAACCTGCTGTATTTATAAAAAGTGAAGTGTTAGGAACATTAACTGAAGTTGTACCGGCAGGTAAAGCTTCAGGGTTATATTCGATAGAGTCACTATTAAGGGTTAAGGTACGATTGTTACCGGTAAAAGCAGTAACTTGATATTTGTTGTTTAAACTATAATAAGCTGAATCCATGTGTCTGTGACCCATGATTACAAGATTTCCACCATCATAAGGGAATGGTTCATCTAAAGTAATATAAAGATCATAAGTTCCTTCATCAGTTACATTTAATGAACCTTCAAAAACTAAAGTAAATTCTTCAAAGCCAATCCAACTAGTAGTTGTTTCAAAAACATTAATATCTGTTGTTGCCATATAAATAGAAACAGGAGTTTCTTCAGGGATGTCTCCATGACCTGTAAATCTGTATGAAATAGCTTCAATAAGTCCACCTGCACTAATCTCACTTTCAAGATAAATCGTCTGACTTACGCTATTTTTATAAAAATAATTTAATGGAGGGTTTGTTGCTGTAGTAGTACTTGCAGGATTTCCAATGTAAGCAATAGCAGTTCCTGCCGGTTGAATATCGATACTAATGGTATCTGTTTGGTTATTATTATTATACTCATCAGAAGCATATACAACTAAACCATATATTTGAGCAGCGCCACTAAAATCAGGTGTCCATGCAAGCTCAAAATCTTGAGAAGTTAATGTTTGTAAGTTTGTTCCATTTATGCTTACTAATTCTGTATCAGGAGTTTGCATTAATTTAACAGTAAAGCTTGAAGCAGTTTCGGTACCTTCATTAAACACTCTTACAGTATAAATTGATTCTACTCCTTGAGTTGGTAAAGATGGTCCTGAAATTGATTGTGCCGCTAAATCATGTGCAAGAGTTTGATAAAGTTTTACATTATCAATATCAACATAAAAGTCACCATCAGCTCTGTAAGCATCAAACATAACATTGACTGATTGACCTGCAAAACTATCCAAATTAATCACAATATTAGCAAAATCTGTTGTTACTGTATGATTAGTGTGGTCAATAGTTAATGCTGTTGTACCGTTAATCTTAATTAACAATTCATCTCCCGCTCCTATTTGAGTTGGATTATTTGGATAACTTGAATAATTAACAATACGATAATCAAATTTCAGTACCATACCTTCTACAATTGGTCCAACTGTCGTTGTTGTAGTATTGAGATTTGCACTTGTAGTTGTTCCATAAACATTAAGAGTAAGTCCTTTTGAACCATCAGTTCCATGATTCTCTTTAACTCCGGAATAAGTATTAAGTGTACCTTCCCAACCTTCAGGCAATGCTCCGTTAGCAACATTCTCAAAGTTTTCATTTAACAAGGCTTGCCCCATCAAAATGCTCGCTAATGCAAGCAGAACTAATACAAAACTTAGTTTCTTCATAAATGTCCATCCTTTCTTAAAATGGTTTTTGGAATATAAAAAACGAGCATTTATGATACTAACTAACATAAATAATCCTCATTTTAATACTCCTTTTTATTAAGTTACTGTCAACAGTAATTACTATGACAATTTTGTCAACAATTTTCTGTATTTTTGTAAATTTTTATGATTAACTTATTAAATCATTGCAAATAAGACATTATATGTATATAAGAACGATTACATTAGTATCTATTGATGCAATAGTCAAATAAAACATGGTTCGTTTTTAATCAAACTATTTATTATGTTTTAATATACACAGTTCTAATCTGATTTTTATAATAATCTTTTTTAACCATGTAATAATATTAATTATTAATCAATTAGGTGAATTTTTTTTACTAAATAAAATGATAAAAATTATTATTGAGTTTTCCAATATTCAGCAAGATCATCAAGCGAGCAAATCCAAGCATTTTTTTTCTTGCAATATTTGATTATCTGCCAATATAATCTTGTCCAACCGGGATAATCAATTATGTCAAAAGTATTATTATGCCACAAAATAGAAATATGACTTTGATTTAGCATCGTTTTATTAATTAGTTTTTTTATTTTAAACCGTGCTTGTTTACCGGATAAATTCATTGCTTTTTCAGTAAACAAGGTCACATCCATGATAGTCAAAGGTATTTCCAAGACTCTGAATGGCCTGTTTTCTTTAATATTAAAAGGATAAAACGGCAATGAAATACCTGCACGATAACCAATATTTTCCCAATATCCCAAGGTTGCATCATAAACAAAACCTGCTTGTTCTAAAATTTTAAACGATTTCTGATAATTAAAGCTTAGAAAATGATTACGATAACCTTTAACGGCAAAATCATAAGAGTTAATTAAAAGAAGCTGTTCAGCTAATAAGTCTTCATCAAAGCTTGCGGCTTTAGTTCCATGCAATCCGACAGGCAGATTATTGTATATCCGTAATATTCTTTTTAATTGTTGCTCATTATTAAAATAGGCTTGTCTTTCGTCTAATATCTCTGACTGACTCATTAAAAACGAGGTAGATGAAACACCTATTTTTCTTTCTTTATCTAAGATTGATTGCAATGCTTTTTCAGCATTCCAAAAACATTGTTTTGTAATAAAATGCCCTAATATTTTGTAAGTTGCACTTAAAAAGTTTTGCCTCATTTTTTTTATGTTATGTTTATAAACAAAGCTTAAGTGTCTTTTTGTCCAGAAATTAAAATAATCAATATCATGAGACAAAGTAACAGAAAAACTTGCATTATTTGGCCATTTCTTTTTGTTGGCAAACTTTTTAAGTATCAATTTTAAGCTAACTTCAAATATTTGACAATAATAATCTACTACGGGAATTTCAGTAATACTTAAATAATACTGTAAAGACTGCCTGTAATCATATCTGTCTCCCGGTATAATATTCTGCTCATCGACATATTCTTGCCAACAAGTTAAAAAATAAAAGGCAGAAGTAATAATGTCTTTTTTGATTATAACTCGTTTATTTGATGTTTCAAATATCTGCCCGGGTAAAGAAAATAAGAAAGGCAAATATAAGTCTTGATACAAAAACTGATTAATATCTTCATAAGGATAAAGCTTTATCTGATCAAAAAATTGAACTGCTTGAGGATTATGATAAATACTCACAGGATAATTATTATTAAATTCATGCCCATAATAAACATGAACCTCTTCAAATGCAATATTATAAAAAAATGAAGGCTTCAAACCAAGAATACTACAAAATGTCCTAAAAACATATTCTGCCTTTGGGATATATCTCTTCTCTGTGTTTATTAATATATTAATAACATTTCTTGTATCGTTAATAATAACATCATTAGAAAAAATATATTCTTTATCCATTAAGACCTCTTTTTTTATCCTTTATCATATAATATTTTTCTATTGAGAAAAATGTCAACTGTTTTTTGATGAACTGAAATATTAAATGTTAAGGCTATTATTTATAATGATAATTTTATTATAGCAGTTTTTTTATACAGGGAGATATCTATCAGTTACAGCTTGATATAGGTTTTTGCTTAATATTTTTCTATCTTGACTTTCTCGAGAAAAACCAACTTGTTCAAGACTGACGACAATCTCTTTCGCTTTAAGAACCTTAAACAAACTTGGCAAAAATCGCATCTTGCCATACCAAAACACCTTATCTTTGTTGTTTGAAGATATCTTTTCTCCATCAATTTCAAGGAAGTTAATTACTAAGCAAAGAATTTCTGTTTTTATATTTATTGCCGACTGAATAAATGTATTGTGAAATGCTAATACTTTTTCACCATTTGATGATGTTGCTTCAGGGAAAAGACATACATTTATCCCGTTTAACATACAATAAGACACTTTATTGATTTCTTCATTAAGGTGGTGAAAATTTCTTCTATCAACATAAACAGTACCGGCAATAGCACTCATAAACCCAAGAAAAAAAGTTTCTTGTATTTCTTTTGATGATATAAATATACATTCACTCCTTGAAGCAATAATAAAAATATCCAACCATGATAAATGATTAGAAATAATTAAGACCCCTTGTTGTTGATTTTCAAAATCAGATAATAATTTTATATTAAAAAGTTTAAGTATCTTATGGCTAATGTTGAAAAGTTGTTTTTGATGATACTTTCTTCTTAAAGCATCATTTTTGTTAAAGCTGCTAAAAAATAGTGCTTTTACTGTAAATAAAATTATGTAATATATCAGGATACAGCTTTTTGTGACAAACACTGCTCTTTTTGCCTGTTTCTAATCTTGATTTTATTCATATCTAAAAGAGTAAAATAATCAACACACTTAAATTTCTTATCAAATGCAGGTTGTCCACAAATACACGCTCCTGAATTTAAGTAAGCTTTTAATAATGGAGGCAAAAGAAATTCAGGGTTAAATTCAGGAGAAACGAGGGCATTTGTCTTTAACTGATCAACCTTAAACTTAGATTTAGGACTAACCTGTAGCTCATTTGAGTTTTTATATTTTTCATTTAAATATTTAT
>CAZJNG010000064.1:0-9270 GCA_964547265.1 uncultured Candidatus Cloacimonadota bacterium
GCGTGTATGATTTTTGATTGCTTCTTCGGAGGCTCATCGCAATGTCTAGTTTTTTAACCACGATACACGAAATATATACTTTGTGTCCTTTGTGGTTAAAAATCAATTCAAAATTAAAATAAAGGAGGAATATATGATATATATTCAAAGGAGAATAACCATGTTAAATCGTAATATTCGGTTTACAAATTCAAAAAAATTGAAAATACAAAACGGAGGTAAAAAATGAGTAAAAAATTACTTATGGTGCTAGGACTTTTTGTCCTAATGTGTAGTAGTCTCTTTGCTGCTACAGCTATAAACTTGTCTAGCGATCATATCATTACAGCATTGCAAACGACAGATACTGTTGTTCCTACGCTTAAGTGGACTATTGTGGATGATGATCCTATCGGATACTTCATAGCATTCATCAGTAAAAGCCCTGCTTTAACAAATTCTGTTGAAATAGCAACATCAAATGGAGCTGTCAGGAATGTTAATTTATTAACAGCAGAAGTCATCCTCGACTATGACACCACCTATTACTGGCAAGTAAGACAATATGATGGAGAAGATAACGAACTTATAGTCAATGGCTCTATTGTTCGCTCTGATATTGAGTCTTTTACTACGCCTAAAATGTCAGTTATCCCATATTTAACATGGGAAGAAGTGGGAACTCCCGGAAATAACTATACAATAACTCTTTCAGAAACTGATCCTTTTACAGACCCAATAACTGTTGCAGTTGGATCTGAAAATCTTTATCGCCGAATTCCAAACGCTCAAGCTCTTAAGTACAATACGACATATTACTGGAAAGTTTCTCGAACAGGTGGAGAAAGTGATGTTTTTTCCTTCACCACCAAACCTCTTAATATAATTCAGGAAATATATCAATACTCAAGTACAGCAGGAAATGCTGACAATACATATTCTACCCTATCACAATTTGCTGATATTGCATCAGGTGCAAATAACAGAATCCGTTACATAGCTCTAACTGATGAATTTGAAAATATTACTGTAGGTGGACCATTTTCTGTCAACGCTGATTTCATATATTCATCTACTATTTCTAATCCTGTATTAACAGGAAAATTATTTTATTTAGCTCCGGGAATTGACATTAATCTTGGTCTTTCTGCTGAAGATCATCAAACCATAATGCATAGGAATATTGACATAAGACCTGCTACAGGTACACCTTTAACATACGATACCATTGGCATCACCAATAACGAAGTTCTCTCACTAAAGTTTCAATATGGTAATGTAATGAAACTCAACACGCCAACTCCTGCTTATGTAGATGTTACAGCAATCACTTCATTTACAAATATTGATTATGCAACCGATCCATTTACACATCAGGTTAATGCCGACAACCTCTATTTTAATTTTGCAACAGGTGCTTTAACAGCAAACCACAACTCAATCAAAGTCAACATCAAAAACAAAAACACAGGCACTATCATTTCAAGATATGCTTATAGAGATGATATGGGCGAAAACAGATATCGTTTTGCTGTTTCAAAAGCCGAACTCAACGCTATCACAACTCTCGGCAAAGCTGATCGTATTTCGATTTATTCTGATTTACAGCCTGATGAGACAAAAGACTTTATATGGTTAGGAAATGCACCAAATGAATCAATCACAGCAGGTTTATTCTCTCCAACATCAATTGCAATCAATGAATCTGCCAATTTCACTCATACACAAAATATTAATAGGCTTGTACGCTTTACTTCTACTCTTGATCCTGTGGGGTTTGTAATACAAGGTCAATCAATCACCGGAATCACTATCGGTGCAGTAACAGATCCAATGACTAAGGTAATAGAAGCTACTGTTAATGCAGCAAGTGTTAAGGCTGTTGTCTTAAGTACCGGAGCTGATTTAGCTATTCCTACAAATCTTACAGTTACAGAAAGACCTGCTCTATCTGACTTCAATATGCTTACTCCTGCAAACTTCACAACCAATGCTGATGTATATCCAAGATTATCATGGACAAATCCTTTTGTTGCCAGAGGCGAACAACAAATCGTTCACTATTTTGTTCAAATCTCAAACAACCCGGACTTTACTGATGTTGGTCTTGGAAATGTCTTATATGATTACTATACTACAGAAAACTTCTTATATCCGGAAATTGATTTAGATTTTAATAAGTCATATTTTTGGAAAGTTAGTGCTTATGATGGAAATGCATATATTACACCTGCCAACATAACAAATAACAATGCATGGGTCTTTACAACTACTCTTGAAACAACATATCAGGTAGTAGGCACAATCCCTGAAAACAGAACATTTGTCACTGGCAGAACATACAAGCTTGTCAACAACCCTGCTATCGCTGCCGGTAAAACTCTTACTATCCAACCAAATGTTACCTTAAAGTTTAATGTAGGTGCAACATTTACAATCAATGGTAACATCGTAACAGATGGTAGCGGTGCTGTAATCACCTTTACTTCAGATGCTGCCTCATGGCAAGGTCTGGAGTTTGCCGGTTCAAACAGAGATCCTCTAGTAGTCAACGAAGCTAATGGATATGTCTCAGGTTCTCTACTTGATAATGTTCTTATAGAAAAAGCTATTAAACCTGTTTCATACGCAGCAAGTGCTGATTTTGATGTTTATATCACTAAATCAGAATTTAAAAACAATGCAAATGGTATTGATATCAGTGAAGGTTCTTTCGTCGTAGGTACAAATGCAAATAGAGTAACAATTGAAACTTTCACCTCTGCAGGTTCAGCAGAATCCTTTGCTATCAAGGGTGGAAAATATTTTGATTTTGTAGAAATTACGGGTGATATAACACCTGTTCCTGATCCTATTGCTTTTTTCACCGGCACAGGTATAATCACTACAAATAAAAACGCTAAAATTAAAAATTCAATAATCAAAAACCTAAATGGAAATGCAATTGTGATCAACAGTTCAGCAACAGATGGTGCTCCTTTGATTCACAATAACACTATCACTGGTACCGGTGTAAATAGTGCAAGTATTGCTGTCAAAGCAATTCAAGGTGCTACTATCACTGAAAATAAGATTGGTAACATTGGAAATGCTGCTGATACTAATCGCAACACCGGTTTCGCTATCATCAACGGTGCTTACATCGCAGGAAATAAGATAGAACAAAACGGTAATGGTGCTATCCTCGCAGACCCGGGTGCTACAGTGATTAATAATGAAATCAAAGCAAATATTGGTTATGCAATCAAAAACGGTTTAGTTATTAATAATAACACTATAGTAAATGAAACTGTTGAAGCTCTTGCTGATTTCAGAATTACTAATGCGATCGAAGCAGTTGAAGCAGCAACAGTTTCTAACAATATTATCACAGGATGTGACGGCTATGCTATCAAAAACGGTAAGACTATCTTAAATAATCAAATAAGCTTTAATTCAGGTCATAATAATGCAATTACGGGTACAGTTGACACTCACTATGCTATCAAAGCAAGTGCAGAACAGAACGCTAAGATAGAAGGCAATACTATCACTAGTCCTATCGGCTATGCTATCTTAAATGGAACAACTATCAAAAATAATGATATTACCGGAAATTTAACCCTTACCAAAGCCGGTGCATTTGGTATCAAGGCTGAAGTTGGGGCGACTGTTTCTAATAATAAAGTTCACGATATGCAAGGCACATCAATTGAAAACGGACTTCTTATTCATAACAACGATATCAAAAACGGTTTTGCGGGTATTAAGGCAGATCCTCTGGCTACAATTACCAACAACACTTTGGTTAAAGATATTGATGAAGGCAGAGACGGATTTGCTATTTATGGTGGAAAGATAATCAATTTTAACTCAATCAATGAATTTTACACCCCTGAACCTGCTCCCGGTAGATCATACTCTCGTCAAGAAGTTTTAATCCACGATCTTATCTTCTCAGAAAATCTTGAAGAATTTAGAAATAATACTCTCATAGAAAATATAGCCAATGGCGGCTCAATCTTAAACGCTGTTAAAGCAAATACACAAACTACTCCTTTAGCTTTTACAGACAATATATTTACTGATAACAAATACAATATCAATCAAATCAGACTTAGCAGTAAAAATATGAGTATCCTTGATAATAGTATTGAAAACAATTTCGATGATACTGATGAAACCACCATAGCAAACACCGGAGGTCTTTTATCAATTGATGAAATTGAAAATGGTCAGGGTACTGCTCTTTATATAAAACTGCAAGACACAGGCCTCTCTGTAATGAAAAGAAACCTTATAAAAGGTCATAAAGGTGCAGTCAATGGAGCAGCACTTTATATCGATGCATTTGACAGAGATTACAGTATAACAATAACTGATCAAAATATTATCACTGAAAATCATGCTATCGGTGAAAATGCTAAAGGTGCTGCTGTTTATCATCATGCAGGCATAGTTACTCTTGGTGCTGTTACTGCTGATCCGCAAGTAATCCTTGGCAATACTATTACCCTTAACTCTGTTAATACTACATTTGATGGAGATGATAATCCTGAAGACCCAGCAGGCTCAGCTATTCATACAGTAAATAGCTTTATAACCGGATATACTGGCAAAATGAGCATTTACCGAAATATTATTTCTGCAAATGCAGGAAACTGGGCTATCTTCGGTGCTCCTCTTCACATACAATACAATAATATCTATGACAATACCTTTGACGGTGAAGAAGAAGTATGGGATGTAGATAATCCTGGAGTTCACAATCCGGGTAGAAATTTCTACTACACACATAATGCAACACATAATAATACTACCTACAATTTCTGGGGTAACCGATCAGATCTTGGTCAGATAGACCCGTCTATCTATGATGATAACGAATCAGATGAACTCGGCATGGTTGTCTATCAACCTATCCTCTCAGGTCCCTCAGAAGGAACTCCGGGCATTGTAAATAATATTGAAGAAATAAAAGTAACTCTTACAGGTGCAGAAGCAGATATGTTCGGTTTAGTAAATTTACCAACCGATACTGAAATATTCGCAACTATTACTGCTAAAGATAACAATGAACATTCCTCAGATTTCACTGAAGTTACTGTAAGAAACTTAACAACAGGATACTTTATCCAACCTCTATTACAGGAAACAGGACCAAGCTCTGAAGTCTACAAGGCAGGATTCACGCTGACCTCAACAGATCCTTATGACCCACAAAATAATAAATTACCTGTTACCGGTGGTGATATTATCGTGATTACCTCTGTTATCAATCCTACAAAAACCATTAGCTTAATGGCATCTGAAACAGGTAATACTGCAATCACCCCATATATCAAAGAATATAACTTTGGTCCTTGGGCTCAAAACATTATAAACAACCCAACAAAAAAATTCACCTTTACTAATGTGGGTAATATTGATTTGACTTTAAGAAATATTGTGATAACCGGAGCAAATGCTCTTCGTTTTTCAGTTCTACAAGCTCCTGCATTTGACAGTAATATTGCTAATCCAACTACGATACTCATCCCTTCAGGATCATTTGATGTTATAGTTGCTTATGACCCTGATGGAGTTGATGCTAATCATGTGGCTGCTTTGGAAATCACATTTGATGAAGATCTAGGTTTGCATGATCGAACTATTAATTTATCAGGAAGAAGTTTAGATGATGATATCTGGCAAGCTGACCCATGGGGACCTGCTGCAGTGCTTACACAACAGATGTATGTTGTCGCCAATGTTTCAATCGAAGGCGATGATACAGATGTAAATATTGGTGACAGAATTGGTGCCTTTGTGATTAAAGGTATGAAAGAAGAACTCAGAGGAAATGCACCTATTCTTGATAATAGCGGCCTTGCAAATATCACAATCCAGACAGCAGTTACAGGTGAAGAAATCTACTTTAAATTATGGAATGCTACAAATGAAACTCTTTATGACTGTGATTATAGAGTAGTTTCTAATCCGGGAGCAACTATCACAGCAAGAAACAGTGTGCCTATTGAAGCTATGACCTTTGTAAATCTGCAAGGAACTGTACAAGATGCTGAAACTGTTCCCGCTCCTATACCTGGGGTCCTAATCCAAAATGTTATTTCAGGTGCTCCTTTAAACCCAAATACCAACCTTCCTTTTAAATATACAACCGACTCAGCAGGTGAATACTTTATGCAAGTTAGAACAAACTCAAATGTTATCTTACACGCTATTGAATCTAAATATGTATTTTCTACTGAGGGAGTAATAGCTGTTGGTGCTGATGCTGATGGTGTAGCTTTAGGTTTACAGCCTGCACCAATTGAATTAGAACCAAATGATGCTACTTATATATATCCTACCGGTACTACTAACCCAATAAACACAGGATTTGTAAATGAAGCACTAAACACTTTGGTTAACCATTATATTGGTCTTGACTTCACAGGCACAATTCAAAAATTTGAACATATCATTGCCGGTCAACTCACTCATGGAACTCTTCCTCTCGGTGGCATTGAGATTGATGTAACTTTAGATCCTCTTACTGCCGGTAACTTTACAACAGTTAAAACTGATCCTGACGGTAATTTCTACTTTGTTGTAGAATCTATTATCGAAGAAGGGGTCGAAATTACTATTACAGTTCCTGCTGCTAAAATTGTAACAGCACTCTCAAATGCTGGTTATACAGATGTCACTATAGGAGGAGATATAGTAATTGGACCTTTTAACTTAGAAGGTCCGGATGACTTAGATGTAATCTTTACTCCTGAGTTATTGATCGACTTGGAAACTGATGTAGTAGTTACAAGAGAGCATGAAATCATTCTTACACCTGGATGGAATCTTGTCTCATTTAATATTGACTTTGCAAACAGAGCACCATCTGCAGTCTTTAACAATGCAGGCATTACACAAGTAAGAAATGCAAGTCAAACATTTTTAGCAGGTTCTCAGGTTAGTGACCTGACCAGTATAATTCCCGGGCAAGGATATTATGCTTATAATAACACAGTTGGAAATATAACACTTACAAAATCAGGCACAGTTATCAACGAAGGGCTTACCATTCCTTTAAATAATGGATGGAATATCACAGGATATCCTATGTCCTTAGATGCTCAACCTAGATTTATGTTTAAAAATAACGCAAATATTCTACAAGCAAGTAATACAAACGAAACATACCTCTACAATGACCTCCCTGTCGGAGCTTCTACTCTTCGTGAACTCAAAAAAGGTGAAGCTTACTGGATTAAAACTGATGCAAGTATTCCAACCTTTACTTATCAGTCAAACTACGAAAATTATATCAAAAAGTTTGAGTTTAAATTCGCAAATAATGCCCCTCTTTCTTATAGCACAGATGCCTTTGGCGTCATTGATAATAAAAACTCAGGAACTTTTGATAATCCAAAAGAAATAACAGTTACATTTGCAAATGGTATTACAATCACAGCTCTCAAACCTACTATTCAAAGAAATACTCTTGATGGATTTACCTTAGGATTAACTAAATACTTTACAACCACAGATTATGACAACATGATCTTAGAATACAATAATGAAGGTTATGATGCTATGCTTGCTTGGATAGCTAATCCTGTCAATGGAACAATTTGTACTTTTGCTGGAGATTTATTAGAAGGACCTGTTAATGCAGCGTTAGATTTTTCTCATGATGGTGGTGGACCAAACTACCTTGTATTCTCAAGTCAAAACTTATCTGATGAACCAAATAGACAAAGAGCTCAACTGATTTTCTATGAAATTAGTAGAGTTATGACTCCTGCAAATAGCACTAAAGACCTTACAGCCTTTGGAATACAAATTGGTGCAATATTCTATCCTGGTAGCTTAATTTTAGATGATAATGCTGATCCTCTTTTAAGGGTTCATCAATACAATATCCTTGTACCAGAAGCGACAGATCTTGATCAAAACGCAACCTTGCATTTTGCTCACAATGGATTTGGATTGTATAGTGATTATGGTACTACAAATCCAAATCTTTTAATTTCCGGCACAGCTACTCATAATTTTAATACTACAAATCCTGTGTCTTTCTGGGTTGATGATATTCTAGAAACTAATGACAATGATGGTGCAGCTAATCAAGCAGCAAATACTCAAGAATATGCTATCAGAGTCATTAAGGGAGATATCCCTGCTCGCGCATCTGCTCCTGCTCCGATGTTTGCACAAAACAGCAGCAGAAGCAGTAGTCCTGCAAACTTTACATCTCGCCAATCAAAACAAACTGAAGATAACAGAAACAATCCTTTCGGAGAAGTTACTGTCCTTCCTAACAGTCATTTAGTAATCAGTCGTATTAGTAATAATGGTGCTCCGGTTGATACTTCTTATGTTATTGCTGCTTTCGTTGGAGACGAACTCAGAGGTAAAAACAAAGTGAAAAGAGTTGAAGGTCAAACCTATGCCTTAGTTCTTATTAACACTATTACTGAAAATGAAACCGTTTCGTTTAAAATCTGGAAACCGGGATCAAATGTCTTAACCTTTGATAACACTCTGGCTACTATCCCCGGTGGAACTACAGGTTCTCTCACAAGTATGTATCAATTCAATATGCAGTATACAGACACAGACGATATCATTGCTCCTCAGTTCATCAACGAATTACACCCTGCATATCCAAATCCATTCAACCCTACTACTACTATTAAGTTCAGCTTAAAAGATAATCAAAGAGCATCTGTAGCAGTATATAACATCAAGGGACAAAGAGTAACAACCCTTGTTGACGATATGCTCGAAAAAGGATATCATGAAATCGTATGGAACAGTACTAACGCACAAGGCAAATCAATCGGATCAGGTATCTACTTCATCCGTATGACCACAGATAACTATCGCAAAGTACAAAAAGTTGTACTGATTAAATAATTAATTGTTGTACAATCATCCCTGATTGTACCGAACCTATTGTAGAGACGCTGCATGCAGCGTCTCTTTTTTTTGAGATGGAAACTAGACGGCTCGTCTAGTCAAAACAATTTATTCTCACGCGAAGCCGCAATCTTTTATTTCAACGCTGATTTATCGGATTACACGGATTTTTCTCTGTGCCTTTCGGTGTTCTCTGTGGTTACAATAGAATTTTTTTGTTTTGTTATTGGTGTTTTTCGTAGCAAAGAGTTTTTTTTAACGCGGATTTATCGGATTACACGGATTTTTCTCTGTGCTTTTCTGTGTTCTCTGTGGTTAAAAACTTCTTAGTGCTCTTAGTGTTCTTTGTGGTTAAAACACGCATACCCCGAATTTTTTAAAAATCATTATTGCTATTGATTGAAAATA
>CAZJNG010000065.1:0-9236 GCA_964547265.1 uncultured Candidatus Cloacimonadota bacterium
TTATGTCTATAAAGTAAGACGGGAGTCTTCCATAAAAATCATCAGCTGTGTAAAAGGTGACGATTCTTTCTTCATCAAAGGAGATAATGTAGTGAGTTTCAGGGTATCCCATATAAGTTCTCAGATCTGTTCTGCCGTTATTGTTGATATCATAAGTACTTATCCATGACATATCATGAGGTCTAAAGTGTTCAGGAGTAGTATAATCTGTGAATTCTTCTCCAAAGTTTTCACCGCCCCAATAAACTCTAAATGTATTGGTCAAATGAAGACTAGGATTATCGTTCCAAAAATCCTGGTCAAATTCTACTGTAACTATAAGGTCATCAATTCCGTCTCCGTCAAAATCGCCTGTAGCACACATACCTCGATTTATCAGAGTATTTTCAAAATATGAGCTGACTTCTGATCTTAGCTCAACATCAGGATTATGGATGTCGAAACTATCTCCACCAAAATATATATAGGTTGATGGGATATACCCAGTTGCTTGAGATGTTCCACGTATTGGCTCAATAAGTAGATCATCAATCCCGTCTCCATTAAAATCTTGGTTACCTTCATAAATGATCAATGATGTATTTCTTGTAAAATAGGGAGGTAAATCAGGGTCATCTTCATAATCAAGAAATGTATCGACATAATCATCTGAGTATCGCCAGTCAAAATTAACGTAAAAATATCTAGATAAAACTACAACAAAGTCTCCAAAACCATCATTATTGATGTCTGCATCCAAATGTGGATATCCACAGAAAGGCAACTGTTTAACCATATCATAATTTTCTGAGTTTATTAGACCACTTAAAGTACCGTCTCCATACTGAATCTTATAATAATCTCTAGTGTCATCGTTAAAATTAAAGTAGTTTTCAGCAGGAATATAAATTAGGTCTAAATGTCCATCTTTATTAATATCTGCCAATTGCATAAAGTAAACAGAATCAATTACGGCTTGCTCATAGAATTGAAATTCTTCATCTTGTGAAAAGTTATTTGCTGATAAGGCAAAAAAGGATGTAAGCATTATCAGTAAAAGGATTTTTGTTTTCATTAAAACTCCTTTGGGTTTAAGGTTATTATGTTTCTATAGTTCGACCATCCTGGTCGAGAGGATGATTATCGATCTGGAAACTATCGTACCTTGACCATCCTGGTCGAGGATATTAAAATCGATCTGGAAGATCGATGTACTTAAAAAGAATGGACACAGAAATAGATGTTTCATACTTCCCCAGGTCATAAGTAATTACAAAAATTAATTTGCAACATATCAAACCTCCTATATAGTTTTGTGCAAATTATTTAAATTAAAAATTAATTGTCAAGAATATTTTATATATAATGTGTAATTAACTAAGAGACTGTCTTAAAATCTGTCAAATCATCTAAGCTGTCATATTTATTAAACATAAAAAATTAGTCTAAATATTTCTTATCAAGGTTTTCTTGATTACTTAACTTAGCAAATCTTTGAAAACACTCCATTGTTTTTTGATCAGAATATTTGGGTCAATAACACAAACAATTGCAATATCATTTATTAAGTCAATAGGACTTTGTATCTCTATATTCAAGTTTGAGTAAACATTATCTGTTTCAAAAACAAAGTTTGTGTTACTTAGGATATGCTTTAATATCTCTTGTGATTTTTTGATTTTAGTTATTACAGGATTAAGTGAATAAAACATATAATTATGATTCTTTTTATATGCCTTAATTATGTCTATCGAGCCTGTAAAAGAGTGCATAAAGACCTTTAAATCCTTAAAATTATCTTTTAAAATCTTATTGATTTCATAATAATAGCCGAGACAATGGATAAAAACAGGTTTGTCAAACTGCTTAGCCAGGTCAAGAAAGTCAATAAAAGTCTTTCTTTGCTTTTCATAGTCAGGATTTCTTTTATCTAAACCTATCTCGCCAATACCAAAAAGAAGATTATCATTAAGTAGGCTTGCTGTTTTTTCCAGTGAAACACTGTTATCCTGAAAAAGTGGATGTTGTCCAAGGCAATCAAAGAAATTTTTATTAGTTATCTGAGAACTAAAAGAATAACTTTTTTCAGTTAAGGCACAGTTGATAAAGGTAATTTCTGCTTTTTCAATACAAGTTTTTAATAAATCATAGTTTTGCTCATCAAAATCAAAATGGCAATGGAAATCAATAACCCTTTGCTCTGTATCGTAATTTAAGCATTCATTGTTCATACTATATCAAACTTTTTACTTCTGCAAAAACCATTTCAACACTTATTTTTTTCATACAAAGAAAATGACCTTGTGGACAAAACTTTCCGCCGTGTTTACCGCATGGTCGGCATTCTAGAGCAATTTCTAAAAGTTTGTCTTTCTGTTGATAGGGGTAGTATCCAAATTCTTTTACAGTTGGACCAAAGATTGCTATTGCAGGAGTCTTATTTGCATTGGCAATATGCAGAGTGGCACTGTCATTACAAATTACGCAGTCGCATAAACTGACAGCTTCACTTGTTTCTAGTAAGTTGAATAAACCGGCAGTAATGATGATTCGTTCTTTTAGTTCCGGCATATTATAGCAAATATCATTGAAAATGTTTTCGCATATTTCTTTTTCTGCTTGACTGCCGGATAAGATAATGATAGATTTTGTAGTAAGAATCTTTATACAGAGTTCTGTATAATACTCTAATGGCCATCTTTTAGTAAACCAGACAGAACCGGGTGCTATAAGTACTTTTTTATAATCATTATCAAGCTTGTTAAAAATGGAGGAGACTTTTTTCTTATGTTCTATACTTGGGAAAAGTTCTGTTTGAATCGAGTCAGAGTTAATGGAAATGTCTTTAAGTGGAGTTAAGAGCTGAAGGTTTTTAGTTATTTTATGACCTGTTTTAGGGTGATTTATTTTATGTGTAAGTAGAAATCTTTGAGCATATCTGTTAAAGCCAATTCTATAGGGGATACCTGACAGAAATGCAATTAACCCTGAGCGCAATGAACTATGAGGAGCTATACATAAATCGAATTTTTGCTTTCTAATTTTGCATATAAATTTAAAAAAGTTAAAGATTGATTTATTTTGTTTATTGAGTTTAATGACCTCAGAAATATGGGGGTTTGTTTCCATAAGAATTGATGAAATCGGAGTCACAATAATAGATATTATTGCTTTAGGGTAGATATTTTTTAGTTCTCGAATCAGTGGTGTAGTGAGAATTACATCGCCAATAAAAGCAGTTTGGATGATTAGTATTTTTTCAAATGTTTTGTTTGATAAGTTCTTCATAAAGCTCAATATTTTGTTTTATAGTGTTTTCTATGGAAAATTTCTTTACATCTACAAGAGCTTGATTTGCATACTTAGCTTGTAATTCCGGGTTGTCTATCATATATAACAATTTATCAGCTAAGTCTTCCGGGTTTTCTTTTTCAGCAAGTAGTCCATTTTTTTGATGACTTATCATTTCAGGTATGCCTCCGCTATTACAAGCGACAATGGCTTTTCCTGCAGACATAGCATCTAAAACAGAAGTACCAAGTCCTTCGTTTTTGGAAGATAATACAAAAATATCAATAGAATGTAAGAAAGACTTGATATTGCTTTCAAAACCAATAAAGATGAAATTATTCCCAAGATTAAGTGAAGAATGTAATGTAATTAGATCATTATGACTATGTCCTTCACCGGCTGCCAAAAAGACAATATTAGGTTTTTTATCTAATATTATCTTTGCTGATTGTAAGAGTGTAGGATAATCTTTAACTCCAACTAATGCAGCAATAGTTCCAATGACAAGATAATTTTCAGGAATGTTATATTTTGCTTTTAAAACATTGTTACTATCATGATTATGATTAAATCTATTAATATCGATTCCACTATAAATAAGTTTTAGTTTATCTTTTGAAATACCGTTAGATATTGCTACATTTAAAATATTTTGTGAAATACATACTAGTTTGTCTAGAAGAGAGTTATTATATTTGAAAAAACTTATAGCATTTTTATTTATTGCATTATTTACTCTTCTAACAGCGATAAGTTTTAAATGTGGACAGATGATTTTTGTTAATAAACCTATAGTTAAAGCATGTGCAGTGTGTAGGTGTAAGACATTTATCTTTAGTTTTCGAATGAGAAAAGCTATTTTGACGACTGAATAGAAATCAAGTTCGGACAAAAGAGATATGTTCATGCAGGGTAATCTTTCTGTTTTGCATTTTTCAGTCATAGGTGAGTTTTTTTTGCATAGCATAAAGGATTTAACACCTTGTTTGGACAATGCTTTATGTAGGTAAAAGGCTTGTTGTTGACCACCTCGCCAATCTTTGCCTGTGTCGATGTGAAAAACTGCGAAATCTTTGTCTAGTTTATTAGTCATCTTGCCTTCTTGTTTACGAGATGTTTTTCCCACAAGTATATGTATTTTAAGTAAACTCCATAGGCGGAGTTTACAGCTAAAACAAAACCTATATTTCCGTCTAAAAATCCAAAATTGATAATATACATCTTAACAAATTTAGCTATACCACTAAATAAAGCTTTTAATATGTTTGATTTTTTTCCTTTTGCAAAGGCTTGTTCAGATCCTAGTTGACTGTAATGGGTCATTTTATTGATATAGGTTTTGATATCAGGGTAAGTGTAGTGTAGTAGGATTTCGTTTATTGTAATAATTTTCTCTTTAGTTTCAACTGATTCATGAACCTTTTTAAGGTTAAATCTTGCATAGTTTTTATTGAAAAATCTTAAGGGGTAGTCTCTTTGCCAGCCGGAGTATCTCACCATTTTCCCCATAAAAAAAGAGTTTCTTTTGACTCTGAAAGCATAATGATTATGTTTATTGTTTAAGATTTCTAAGAGTTTTTGTTTTAGTTCATCTGTTACTACTTCGTCAGCATCGATAGAGAATATCCAGTCATTAGTAGCTTTGCTGACAGCATCATTTTTAGCGTTTCCAAAACCTGTCCATTCCTGATTGATGAATATTATACAGTTGTATTCTTTGCAAATGTTAAGGGTGTCATCTGTTGAGCCGGAGTCATAAATGATTATTTCATCTGACCATTTAACTGATTCCAGGCATTGTCTGATGTTTTTCTCTTCATTTTTACAAATTATAACGGTGCTTAGTTTATTCATTTGATTTATCTTTTTAGCTCTTAATAAATCTGCAAAACAGATTTTCATAATTGGTTATCATTTTTTGGTATGTAAAGTCTTTTGAAGTTCTAAGAGCGTTATTTGAAATATAAGCTCTAGTATTTTTATTAGTTAAAATAGTTATTAGGTGTTTTTTTAGAGTTTGAGTATCTCTATATGGGAATAATAATGAATTACATGTGTCTTGTAAAACTTCGGTTATTCCATCTATATTAACGCTGATGATGGGTTTGCCCGCGTTTAGGTAATCAAAAATACATTCAGGCAGATAACCAAGTTTAGATGTGTTTATGCAGATATCGTATGCTAGGGCATTTATTTCGGGTTCTTTAGTAAAACCTGTAAATATGACTTTTTCAGTAATATTTAACTTTGTACAAAGTTCTAAGAGTTTATGTTTCTTATTGCCTATGCCTGAGATTACTAATCTTAAGTCAGGATATTCTTCTGATAAATCATTTAAAACATATAACATATCAGAGATACCATCAAAATCGTTGAGTGTTGTGTTCATGCCAATGACGATATTATTTGTATCGCAAGCCCATTTTTTTCTTAGTTTTTGAGTCTCGTTTTCATCATGAATTATGACTTTTTTACCGGTATAGATTACTGAGTAATATTTTTTATTTAAAGATTTATTAGTCTTTCTTGCTTGATTATAAACGAAACATGCTGTTAGGATATTATGGGTTATGAATTGCCTTTCGAAGAGTTTGTCAAATAAACTTTTAAACTGTAAATCAATGTAAGAGTCAATGATTCTTAGGCAAGGAATTCTATTTAGTTTAGCAGTTATTGAGCCGATGTAATAATCATATTTATCACAACATAATACAAGATTAACATGATATTTTCTAATGACTGAGAGTATCTTAAATGTAAAACTTAAAATATTATTCTTATTGATTTTGTAAAAGAAACTTTTCTTGTTTAATGATGATAGTTCTGAGAATTTATTTTGCTTATCACTGAGTACGAATATTCTGTGATTGTTATCCTTAAAACCGCTGATAATATCTTCTATTAGCGGAGTCAAACGCTCCCACTTATGAAAGGTATTAATAACTAAAAGATTCATGATAAAAAGTTATTTAAAGTAGTTATACCATGTTTCTAAAGCGATGCTAAAAGCGATTGCTGCTAACCAGGCATTGTATTCAGTATGATGAGCCCATTGTTTAAAAGACCATTTTTGATTAAGTTTTTTCATAGATAAAGATTTTGGGAAAAGCATACCTGTTTCTTTTTTATAAATATCATATTCTCCGGGAAATATTTCATTGAGTTTGACTTCTTCTCTTCTGATTTTAGGCAGATAGACAAAGATCATAAAAATTAAAAGAATAATCCATAAAAACCAGTCTTTTAAGATGATTAAAAAGCCTATACTCATTAATAGTGAACCAAGATATAAGGGATGTCTGCAAATGTGATAAGCCCCTGTTTTGGTAAGAATTTTGTTTTTATTGATAATTCCTGCAGCCCATGATCTGACTAATAGTCCCATAAGGACAATCATTGAGCCAATATTTCCCCATCCTTGCTTATAAAGACTATATGGAGTGTCTCTATAATCAAATACTTTGTGAATAATGTAACCAATTATTACCAACAAAGCCAACTTTAACCTGTACTTTGCTAAAAAAACTAAAAACTTGTTTTTTGTAAATAAACTCATTTAATTTCTCCTTAATTTGTTTTAAATTGTAAATTATAAAAATGTTTGTATTGAACACAGTTATTAATTAGTTCATCATGTTTTCCAACGCCTACAATTTTGCCTTTTTCCAGGACAAAGATTTTGTCGGCTGAAAGGATTGTTGATAGTCTGTGAGCTATGATAATTACTGTTCTGTCACCGGCCGCTAAGTCAATAGCCTTTTGAACTTTTTGTTCGGAGTCTGTATCAAGGGCAGAAGTAGCTTCGTCAAAAATAAGTATTGGAGGATTATTAATAATCGCTCTGGCTATACAAAGTCTTTGTTTTTGCCCTCCGGAAAGGTTAGAACCATGAGGCATTATCATAGTTTGATATTTATCGGGAAGTTGATCTATAAATTCATCAGCAAAAGCAAAATGACAGGCGTTTACTACATCATCTAATGACTTTTCTTCGTTAGACCCGTATTTTATATTGTTCTCAATAGTGTCTGAAAACAGAATCGAGTCCTGAGTCACTATACCAAAAAGTTTTCTGAGTGAATCTACCTTTATTGTTTTAATTGCTATCCCGTCAAATAAAATTTCACCTTGAGTAGTGTCATACATTCTGTTTATAAGATTGGCTATTGTAGTTTTTCCTGAACCACTGGCACCCACAAAAGCAATCTTTTCACCTTTATTAATTGTAAAACTACAATTGCCTAAGACTACTTTTTCTTTGGTATAGCTAAAGCTCACACTCTTAAATGCAATGTTATTCTTAAATGTATTTACCTCAACAGGATTATCACTGTCAACAATTTCACTTTTGAGTTCAAGAATCTCTGATACTCTGTCAACTGAGACCATAGCCTTTCTTACATCTGTAATTGCGTTTGTAAGAGCTTTTAAGGGCTGCATCATACTGAAGACAGCAAATAAAAAGGCTGTAAAATCACCAAAAGAGAAATCACTGTTAGCTTCTAAGATGTCTGCTCCACCTATAAACAGGATAACAATGCCGATTATGACCGAACTCATTTCAGAAATTGGTAAACCAAATGCCAGATATACTTGAGATTTTCTCCAAAATTTAAAATATTTTTTATTTACTTTTTTTAGTTTGTTGTACTCATATTCTTCTTTACAGAAAGCCTTGACTATTCGCATACTATTAAGAACTTCTTCGATATTGGAGAACATATCCGATAATTGAGATTGAATCCTTTTAGCATATTTTTTTACCTTTTTTGCTAAGAGGTTTACGCTAATTGCAAAAGGAGGCAGGATAAGTAAACTTACTAAAAATAAGTCACTATTAAGTCTTAAAGCGATATATGCATAAATAATTACAGTAGAGAGTTCTCTTAAAATCTTGAAAATATTCTCTATGAAAAGGTTATTGACATTTTCAATATCATTAACCATTCTGACTATTGAATCACCAACTCGGTTTTGATTGAAAAAGGCATAGGATTGAGATAAGTATTTTCGGTAACACTCATTCCTGATATCATTAATGGTTCTGCCTCTTAGATTTACAAACATTATTCTGTTTAAAAAATAGAATAAATTCTTTAATAAAAACAATATAATCAGAAAGCTACATATTGCTTTTAATAAAAACCAAGGGTCTGTTTGAGCCAGTATTATCTTTGCCTCTGACCAAAGCTCATCTAAGTATGCAGTAGATAATAAACTGTTATCGCCCAATGATATTCTTGAAAATAGATCTCCAAAAGCAGTGCTTAGTTGAGATATGTTTGAATAAATAATATCCTGAGTTCTTTCAGCCATAAAGATATTGTCAAATAAGGGAATTACTAATGTAATACTTACACCACTAAAAGCAGCATAAAAAAGTAATGATATTATTCCCAGTGTGAGATAAACCGGATATTTAAAGATAAACTTATATATATTTAAAGCTCTGTTCATTTTAGCTCCTTGATTGATTTTGTACAAATATTAATTTATTTTAATTATGTCAATGAAAAAATTAGATTTTCCTTATTTAATACTAGTTTTTCAAAATAAGGTAATTATTGAATACAATCCTTTGCTCAAAATTTAACCAATATTCCAGCTTAATGGTAATTTACGAATCAAATGTTATAGATTATGTTTTAAGACTATCTTCGTCAGAGTGTTTCTCAATGAGTAGTAAAATATTATATCAGGAAATAGAGCTGCTTATCCGGTCAGTGATGATGTCCAAAAATGAAAAACTGTTCAACAAGCACCCTTGCTTGTTGCTTTCTAACATATTGATTGAAAATAATTTATGATGTTAAGTGCAAACAAGGGTGTTTGCACAACAATTCAAAGTGCAAACAAGGGTGTTTACACAACAGTAATTATAGTACAGGTCATAAAAGGCTGTCAAAAATTGCAGAATTGTTCAACAAGCACCCTTGCTTGTTGCTTTCTAACATATTGATTGAAAA
>CAZJNG010000066.1:0-9236 GCA_964547265.1 uncultured Candidatus Cloacimonadota bacterium
CAAGCATTTGTATGCATTTACAGACTTGAAGAAATAAAAGATTTCCCGGTATTTAAGTATAATTCTAAAAAGAAGCAAAGAATTGACAAAATTGATAGTATTCGATTTGAAAATGTTAGCTTTACTTATGAAGATAGAAATATTAAAATACTCGATAATATTAGTTTTAATATTCATAAGGGGCACAAAATTTTAATATTGGGTAGTTCAGGTTCAGGAAAATCAACGATTTTAGGGTTACTGAGTGGACAACTCATACCTCAATCCGGAGAAATATATATTAATGACATACTTGTGGAAGATATAGATACCGATAATCTAAGAGAATATATTGGCTATGTTCCTCAAGAACCTTCTCTTTTCTCAGGAACTATTCAAGAAAATGTCCTCTTTGGTAAAAAATTAAGTGATCAAGATGAATATGAAACAATAATAAATGCAGTTCAGATGAAAGAAGAAATATTACAGTTTTTAGATAAAGACCAAACCTTGCTCGGACAAAAAGGTTTATCGATTTCAGGAGGTCAAAAGCAAAGATTAGCTATTGCCAGAGCATTATTTAGAAAACCTCAAGTTTTAATTTTAGATGACATTACTGCTAGTTTAGATGCAAAAAAAGAAGAGTTACTATGGGAGCAAATTTCTATCCTTTTTAAAGATTTAACTGCCTTTATAGTTTCTCATAGATTATCTTCGCTCAGATATGCTGATGAAGTTATACTGCTTGATTCAGGCAAGATAAGTGCTTATGGAAAACATGATAAACTCATAAAAGAACATCCGCAATATAGAGAGTTTATTCAACATCACTATAAAACTTAATCTACAATAATTTCCAGATGTCAGATATTCAATAATAAATCAATAATATATCTCAGATGAGTCTTTAAACAGAGCTTTTTATCAAGACTCATCTGTTCATAAATCTATGTTCAACTTCATAATAAAGGTTTCAAAACAAGAATCCGAACTCATCAGATTATACACTTAAAATGTTTTAAACAAAAATAACATCAATATAACTGAAAATTAAGACTTTATATTAACCGATCAACAAGTGACCTCCAAGATGCTTTTTCCCTCTTGGAGGTCCCTTAAACAACACTTATAAATCAACTAACAAGATCTTATATTATTATTATTTTTCATGTTAATAAAAATATATCAATTTTTAAATGAAAACATCTGAATTGCGTTATGAATGAATATCAAGCTAAATAAACCACTCTACCTTAACTTCTTTTTTTTCAAAGACGGCAACTACATTCACTATGTTTTTTATTCCAAGTGCATGAAGTTCACTTGCATATTTTTTATCTATTATCTGTTTTTTAGCATTTTCAAGAGCTGTTTCAAAGTTTTCATTTTCATATTTGTCTATCTTTTTAAACTCAAAAATAATAGCTCTTTGATTTAAATCTCTTGGAATTAGCATAATATCATATCTCCCATAACCTGATTCTCTGTTACTCTTGATATTATAATTATCTCTCAGTGCAACAATCATACCCAGAACAAATGCATGGTAAAACTTTTCAGGCTGTTCACCACTAACATCAAAATATGAGAAAGACTCAATACAAAAGTCACTAAAAGCTTTTTTAAACATATCTAAGTCACCTTTTGTTAGATTATCAAGAACAGTATTAATTTTAACATCATATTGCATACTTTTAAACCAAGTGTTAACAACTTCTGCTTCATACAAATATTGTACTTCCATATTAGGAATTTTTAAATCAGCAATCCAGTAAATACCTTTTGGTCTAAGATTATCATATCTTAAATATCCACTCATTAGTAGAAAATTCCATAAAGAATCTTCATTTTGATCAACCTCAGCGTAAACAATATTATCTTGAATTTCTCTTGTTAATAAACCTTTTTCTATCAATACTTCTAAATCTTTCTTTATACCCGGATTGGCTTTTTTAAGTATTGACTTTATCAAATCATTACTTGAAGTATTTACCCAATATGGTTTTATTTGTTTTTCATCAATAAAGTTTAGTATCGACCATGGATTATAAATTTCTGTATCAAAAAAATTATATCCATCATACCAGTTTCTTACTTCTTGTAATTTATTATATAAACTATAATCAGTAAGGCATTTTTCAACTTCTGTTTCTGTAAAACCAAATTTATCTGATGATTCTTTTGCTAACATACTATTTACTTTTAAATTATTTAGTCCTGAAAAGATACTTTCTTTTGCAACTCTTAAAATACCTGTCAAAACAGCTTTTTCTAAATATCTGTTATCCTTTAAACATCCACTTAAAAGATTTCTTATAAAAACAATAAGGTCATCATAAAAACCATTTACAAAAGCTGATTGTATTGGCATATCATACTCATCAATTAATATCACTGGATTTACTTTATGATACTCATACAGATATTCACATAAATATTTAAATGAATTTTCATATTCTGACTGAGTTCCGGTTCTAGATAATATCTTATTGTAAAAATTAAGATTGAAATTCGATAACATGTCTTGATTTAAAAGATATTTATGCTCATCAAAAACCTTTGCTATTAAATCATAAATACTTTCCATACAATGCTGTAAGCTCTTGCTTTTTATATCTTTAAATGTAATGAATATAACAGGGTATTTCCCCTGTTTTTGCATTATTTCTTTATTTTTGCTAATTTCTAAATCTTGAAATAAATTTGCATTATCTTCACTTTTATCATAGAAATATCTGAGCATTGAAAGGTTTAAAGTTTTACCAAAACGACGAGGACGAGGATAGAGTATAACCTCTGCACCTTCAACAACATCTTTAACAAGTAATGATTTATCAACAAAATAGCATTTCTCTTCTCTAAGTTTCTTAAAATCACTGATTCCAATAGATGTTTTTTTATTTACCATAATCTTATCCTCCTAGAGCATTTAAAATCATATTAGAAAAACTGTCAAGTAACTTTGCATTTCAAACATCACTCAAATTTTTACAAGTATTCTTATGTTAATAAAACTATCTTACTCATTATTATTTATTCAAACTCAATACTTTGTTTTCACTCATTTTTTATCAGAAAACACTTGACAAATACAAGAGTTTTAACAATTTTTGCTTATAACGATAAATCTTTATCGTGAGTCTTAATCTCATAGGAGTCTCAATATGACTAACCGAATAACTGAGCATCCAATTTTGGATATACCTCAAAATGAGGAGATTTCATTTTATTGGAAAAGAGAATTATTTAAGGCAAAAAAAGGAGAAATGATTTCTTCTGCACTTATTGCAAATGGTATTAATGTTTTTGGGCATCATCATAAAGATGGTACAGCTCAAGGCATTTTCTGTGCAAATGGTCAATGTGCCAAATGTATGGTCATAGCAAATGGTATGCCTGTAAAATCCTGTATGACTGAAGTACAAGAAAATATGATTGTAGAAAGTGCAGATGGTTTACCTGAACTACCTGATGAAAACCTTGATATTCAATTTAAACCAATAACATCTATAGAAACTGATGTTTTAATCATTGGAGGTGGACCTTCAGGTCTTTCAGCTGCTATCGAAATGGATAAGAATAACATTAAAAGTATCCTTATTGATGACAAAAATGATTTAGGCGGTAAATTAGTTCTACAAACTCACAAATTTTTTGGTTCTGTTGAAGATTCATACGCAGGCACCAGAGGAATTGATATTGGCAAAAAACTTTCAGAAGATGTTATAAACAATGAAAATACTGATGTCTGGACAAATAGCACAGCGTTATTTGTGTTTAAAGATAAAAAAGTTGGCATCTTAAAAAATGGAGAATATCTTCTTGTTCAACCAAAAGTTATCTTAAATGCAGCCGGAGCAAGAGAGAAATTCTTAAGATTCTCAGGTAATAATTTAGCTGGTATTTACGGTGCAGGTGCTTTCCAAACTTTAGTCAACAGGGACTTAGTAAAATCATCCCAAAGATTATTCATCATTGGAGGAGGTAATGTCGGACTTATAGCCGGATATCACGCACTTCAAGCCGGAATTGATGTCGTAGGCTTAGTTGAAGCAGCACCTCGATGTGGTGGGTATAAAGTTCATGCAGACAAATTAAAAAGACTCGGTGTTCCGATATACACTTCGCATACTATACTTTCAGCTAATGGTGATGAAACAGTTAAATCAATCACAATTGCACAAGTTGATAAGAGCTTTAAACCAATCAAAGGTACTGAAAAAAGCTTTACTTGTGACACAATTCTAATCGCTGTTGGTCTTGACTCATTATTAGAGTTCACTGAAGAAGCCGAAAAAGCAGGAGTTAAAGTATATGCAGCCGGCGACGCTTTTGAAATCGCAGAAGCATCATCAGCAATGTTTAACGGCAAAATTATGGGCTTAAAAATTTCAAAAGATTTAGGAGCAGATATTTCAGAAATCCCTCAATCATGGTTCGATAAAGCAGAAATTCTTAAATCACATCCCGGAAAAATTCTTGGATATCAAGAAGATTTACCTGACGATGGAGTTTTTCCTGTAATTCATTGCCTCCAAGAAATACCTTGTAATCCATGTACAACTGTATGCCCTACGAATTCTATCAACATTAAAAGTGAATCCATTATGGGCTTACCATTATACGAAGGCTCTTGCATTGGTTGCGGTAAATGTTTAGTTATTTGTCCGGGTTTAGCTATCTCAATAGTAGATTTCAGAAAAGATAAAGATTTCCCAACTGTTTCACTACCTTATGAAGTTTTTAATAAAGAGATTAAAATTGATGATAAAATAGATGTAGTAGATATTGATGGTAATAGTTTAGGCTTTTTTAAGGTTACCGGTATTCAACAAAACAAACTAAATAAAACACAACTAGTAAAAGTTCAAATGCCAAAAGCCTTAGCTAAAAAAGCAATTTCATTTATTGTACAAGCTCCGGAAATAAGTCAAGCTATGCCTGAAACAATCTTGCCTGAAAAATTAGATGACACTACTATGGTGTGCCTCTGTGAAAGGGTTTCAGTTGCAGATGTAAAAAAACTTATTCATAAAGGCATCACAGATATTAACCAAATAAAAGCCATAACTCGACTTGGAATGGGTCCTTGTGGCAGTAAAACTTGTGATATTATGCTAAAACAAATCTTTAGACAAGAAGGTATCCCTTCTGATATCATTGTCAATAATACCAGAAGACCTGTTTTTATTGAAGTTCCATTAGAAAAATTCACAGATAAGAAATAATTCGGAGTCAAAATGAATAAAATATATGATGTAATAATTATAGGAGCAGGTTCAATTGGAGTACCTGCAGCAATGAACTTAGCAAAAAATAATAAGAAAGTTTTGTGCATTGACAGCATGCCTTCAGCAGGACAAGAAAATAATAAAAAAGCTATCGGCGGAGTTAGAGCTACTCACTCAGACTATGGAAAAATAAAACTCTGTCAACGAAGCATAGAAATCTTTTCTACCTGGCACGAAACATATGGTGATGATATTGGATGGATGTCAAACGGTTATAGTTTCCCGGCTTATAATGAACAAATTGAAGAAAGTTTAAAATCTTTATTAAAAATACAATTAGATTTTGGTCTAAATATCAAATGGATTAGCCCACAAGAGTATAATGAACTTGTTCCCGGTATAAATATGCAAAATCTCAAAGGAGCTACTTATTCTCCACAAGATGGTAGCTGCTCTCCCCTACTCTCAAACAACGCAATGTATTTTAAAAGCTTAGAATACGGAGCCAAATATAATTTTAACGAATCAGTGATTGAAATTAGTTATAATAATTCTGAGTTCACAATAAAAACAAATAAAAGCACTTATACTTCAAAATACCTCATTAATGCATCCGGTAATAATGCAAAAACAATAAGTAAAATGCTTAATTATGATGTTCCTGTTGAACCTGACTGCCACGAAGCAGGAATAACAGACCCTGTCAAACGATTCTTTGGTCCAATGGTTGTTGATATACGTCCTTCAAAAGGCTCAAAAAACTATTATTTCTACCAGAATCATGAAGGTCAGGTGGTATTTTGTATCACTCCCGATCCTCCAATTTTGGGAATCGATAGCGATGCTACATCCGAGTTTTTACCACTTTGTATTTCACGCATGCTAGAGATATACCCAAAACTTAAAAACCTAAAAATTCGTCGTCAATGGAGAGGACAATATCCAATGACTCCGGACGGATTCCCAATTATCGGTAAAATGAAAGACAACCCAAACTTCATCCAAGCAATCGGAATGTGCGGACAAGGATTTATGCTAGGTCCAGGCTTAGGAGAATTATTAGTCAGAATCATTGATAATTCATTAAGCGAAAGTGATGTAGAAATACTCAAATCATTTGACCCATATCGTAGCTTTACCGGCATGGAAGCTTTTAAATAAACATTTCATCATACAAACAAAAAAGAGAGACTAATTAGTCTCTCATTTTTTTATAAATTATTAAATTAAATATGCAATATTTCTATTCTGGTTAAAGCTTTTTTCAAAGCAACTTCTGCTCGTCTGTAATCAATACTTGATTCCTGACTTGGTTGTTCAGCCATTCTTTTTTCTGCTCTCTCTTTAGCTTTAGTTGCTCTATCTAAATCAATCTCTGCTTTATTTTCACAGTTTTCACTTAGAACAAGAATTACATTATTCTCTACAGTAACAAAACCATCATGAATAGCATATAAGTCAGGTTTACCTTTCTTATATACTTTAAGAATACCTGTTCTGAGTTTTGTAATAAAAGGAGTATGACCATCGAGAACTTCAAAATCACCCTCAACACCGGGAAGTATAACCTGGTCAGCTATAGTATCAACTTTCTGGTCGTTAGGCATTAATACCTTAATATGTAATTCTGCCATATGAAATCCTTTTTAATTATCTTTCATTAATTTTTTTGCACGTTCTTCAGCTTTTTCTAATTTACCTACAAACATAAAAGATTGTTCAGGCCATTTATCACAATAACCATCCAAGATAGCTTTAAATCCTGTAACAGTATCTTTTAATGATACATATTCACCCGGAGTATTTGTAAATTCTTCAGCAACAAAGAAAGGCTGAGAGAAGAAACGTTCAAGTTTACGAGCTCTGTTAACTACTAATTTATCATCTTCAGATAATTCGTCCATACCAAGAATAGCAATAATATCCTGTAAATCCTTATATTTCTGAATAACTCTTTGCGTTTCACGAGCTACAAAATAATGTTCTTCACCAACAATTTTTGGGTCAAGGATTCTACTGGTTGACATCAAAGGGTCAACAGCGGGATAAATTCCAAGCTCAACAATTCTTCTTGATAAGAAGGTTGAAGCATCTAAGTGAGAGAAAGTTGTAGCAGGAGCCGGATCAGTAAAGTCATCCGCAGGTACATAAATAGCCTGAACGGAAGTAATTGAACCGTTTACTGTTGATGTGATGCGTTCTTGAAGTTCACCCATTTCAGTAGCTAGGGTAGGTTGATAACCAACGGCTGAAGGCATACGACCTAATAAAGCAGAAACTTCTGAGCCTGCCTGTGTGAATCTAAATATATTATCAATAAACAATAATACATCTTTCTTTGCTACATCTCTGAAATACTCAGCTATTGTCAAACCTGTTAAACCGACCCGCATACGCGCTCCGGGTGGTTCATTCATCTGACCAAAAACCATTGAAGTATTTTCAATAACACCAGATTGTTTCATTTCCAACCAAAGGTCATTTCCTTCACGGGTTCTTTCTCCAACACCACAAAACACAGAAAATCCACCGTGTTCGGTTGCAATATTTCTAATTAATTCCTGGATAAGTACTGTCTTACCCACACCGGCACCACCAAATAAACCGGTTTTACCACCTTTTAAGTATGGTTCTATCAAATCAATAACCTTGATTCCGGTTTCTAGTATTTCTTCCTGTGTATCTAAATCTTCAAATGCAGGAGCTTGTCTGTGAATAGGATAGCGTTCCTCATATTCTACATCGCCTGCTTCATCTATAGGTTCACCTACTACATTTAAAATTCTGCCCAACACCTTTTCTCCAACAGGAACAGTAATAGGTACACCTGTATCAATAACTTCCGTACCTCTGACTAAACCATCAGTTGAATCCATAGATACAGCTCTTACTAAGTTTTCGCCAAGATGCATTTGCACCTCTAGAATCAAGTCAGGCTGATCATCTCTTTTTATATTCAAAGCATTATGAATAGCAGGTAAATGACCTTCCGGAAATTCGGCATCGATAACAGGACCGATTACTTGTGAAACTTTGCCTTTTGTCATAAAATTCCTCTTTAATATATTAAAGTCATATTAGTTACTAATAGCTTCCGCACCGGAAGCAACTTCGATAATTTGTGTTGTAATTTGTGATTGTCGTTCACGATTATAAACAAGGGATAAACTATCAATTAAATCCGCTGCGTTAGTTGTAGCATTATCCATTGCAGTCATTCTTGCACCCTGTTCGGCTGCATTAGACTCTAACATAATTCGCCATAAATCTACGCTTACATATCGTGTTCCAAGTTCTTCAATAATAGACATTTCGTCAGGTTCATAAATATAATCTGTTGAAAGATAGACCAAAAGAGTTTTCTGTTACGCTTGGCAGAAAGGGATTTACCGCAGCAATCGACTATCTTGATACCCAGCCTTACCGCCTTGAACCCGGAACTGGCTGGGTCGCAGATGGTGAAGGAGTACGATTTATTCCATCATCGGCATCTGTTACCTATAATCCATCTACTCCATTCAGACTCTCTTTTATGCTCAACCGCATAACCTTTGAAACAACATTTAATTCTGTTCTTCAGATGAATCTGATTCGTTTGACTGACAGTACTTTCACATTTAGACCCAGATTAACCTTAAAAATACATGAATTCCTCGATCTCAGTTTTTCTTCACATAGTCAAAATGATGTAATTGCCCGTTATTTTCAGGATGTGCTTGATCTGCCGGCTCCGTTACCGGGTGAAGATAATGTGCTTATTGATTTGATGAACTCCTTCAAGCTGTGGGATAACGATGCCAGACGCGAGTCGGCTTTCAAGCTTAAATCACTCGACTTTTCTTTGACTCATTTCCTGCATGATTGGACTATGCAGTTCACATATTCTGTTCGTCCGGTGCTTAAAACGGAGAGTGCAAAATACTATTATGAATTCAGTCCGGACATCAGCTTTTCTGTTTTGTGGAAACCGATTTCAGATATAAAAACGGTAGTGAAAGCAAAAGAAGGCAGTTTTGTACTTAATCC
>CAZJNG010000067.1:0-9223 GCA_964547265.1 uncultured Candidatus Cloacimonadota bacterium
AAATAATATATGGTACGAAAAATTTTTTGGCAATATGCAAGTTTTGCTCACCCCAACGACTAGCCCGGTCTTATCATTACAAAAAAAGCATAGTAATATTATAAATTCATATAAATCATTCTATTAGATTGCCTCACCTCGTTTGCAAAGCCTACCCTGAACAAACCGTCTGAGTACCATTTACTATAAAAAAGAACTTAATAAAATTGTTTTTCAAAGTTTCTTATTAAATGTTGCCTAAGATTATGAAACATTTAAAAGAATTATTTAATCACTGACAGCAAAAATAATAATCAAACTCACTCAATAAAATCCTGCAAAAAGCAATTATTTAATACAATATGTCAGTTGAATCATACCTAGGAAAAAAACTACAGTTCAAATAGTAGATTTCGCTACAATCAAAAATCTGAACCAGGCAAATATCCTGGTTCAGATTTATAAAAATAAGTTTAAGTTTCTGTAAATCAATAATTAAACACTATAAACTTTATAACATTTCTCTAACCTTATTTTTTAAGGTATCTTTATCTAAACCCATTAATTTATAAACATCCTTTGCAGTGCCGGAACAAGCATAATCATTAACACCAAACTTAACTAATTTGCATATCAACTGTTCTTCGACCATTCTGTTAGAAATGATAGAACCCAAGCCGGTATTTACATTATGATCTTCTAAGGTAAAAATTAAATTTGTATTGACACCTTGTTCAATAACATCTCTTTCGATAGCTAAAGGACAGCTGATATTTATAAGTTGGATATCAAGACCTTCTTGTTTAAGTTCATCAACCAGTTTAACAGCTACATTAGTGAGTGTGCCTGTGACATAGATTGTTGCTTGAGTACCATTCCTGATAATATTAGCTTTACCATATTCAAAAACATAATCTTCGTTGAATAACGGTTGTTGTTTATCATTCATAATAATATCAAGCTTTGAACGCCCCATAGGTATCAGGAAATTTCCTTTTTGGTTAACAACATAGTTAATTGCTTTATAAGTTTGATTAGGGTCAGCAGGTATAATAAGTTTAAAGTTGTATAAGTTTCTTACTAAAGAAATATAGTCAATACACTGGTGAGTTTTACCATCTTCTCCGACATCTAAGCCAACATGAGTGAGTATAACTTTTAAATTAGTTTCGTTGATATCATTGAGTCTGTGTTGATTATATGTTTCATCGATTCCAAAGACACCAAAGTCAGCAAAAAAAGTCTGGATAAGTTCTTTTGAGAGAGCTCCTGAACACACAGCTGCATGATGCTCCATAATACCTGTTTGGATAAAATGTTCAGGTAGGTGTTTTTCAAAATCAGCAGTTTTGACACTCCCCTGCAAATCGCAATCAAATACAGCAAGTGGGCAGAAATCTTGTTTATTCATCTCAGCAACATCAGCAATAGCATTACCCCAGGCAGAACGGTTATCTGTTGCTTTTTCATATACTTTTTTAGTATTTGTTTTGAAAGCAAATTTAAAATTGTTAAGTTCATCGTGGTGTTTAATTACATGAGCAAAAGTAGTAAACTCTTTATTTTTAAAGACAGTTTCTCTTTCGGTTTTGTATTCTTCGTAAGGTAGTGAAGAGCCTAACTCCTCATAAGCTTTTTGTAAATCTGTTTCACTAATAGGAGAGCCGTGATATTTTTCTTTATTTTCCATGAATGAGACACCGTTCCCCATGATAGTTTCAGCTAAAATTAGAACAGGTTTATCAACTCCCTTTGCTTGATTAAGAGCTGAAAAGAGTTGAGAATAATCATGACCATTTACCTGCAATACGAGCCATCCGTCAGACTCATAGTTTTCTCTTATATTTTGTGGCATAACTTGAGAGATATCTCCGCTAATCTGCAATTTATTGTAATCAACAAAGGCTATGAGGTTATTAAGTTTATATTTAGCAGCAAATCTTCTGGCTTCGCTAAGCTGACCTTTTTGTTGTTCACCATCGCCCATGAGACAGTAAACGGTTGAATTTTGTTTTCTTAATTTGCTATTTAGAGCACAGCCGGCAGCCGCCGATAGTCCTTGACCTAAATTACCGGTTGCCCAGTCAATGCCAGGTATCATTGGCTCGATATGACCTTCGAAGGGACTACCTGCAAGCCTGAATTGTACAATAGCATCTTTAAGCTCAAAAAAACCTCTCAAAGCCAAAGCAGAATATACTGCCGGAGAGATATGCCCATGACTCACGATAACTCTGTCACGAGTAGGTTCATAAGGGTTTTCAGGGTTGATATTGATACTGAAATACAAAGCTAACAACATGTCTATTGAGGACATAGAACCACCGGGATGACCTGACTTTGCTAAAGTAGTCATAGTCACAATTGAAGCCTTAGCTTTGGTGGATAAAGCTTGTAATTCTTCTATTGAAATATGTGGTTTAACTAATTGTTCCATTTCATCTCCTAATGTTTTTTATGCATATTTCGAAACATAGTAAAAAAAGTCAAGTATAAAAGATAAAAAGATTGACGCATGATAACATTCTTTTATTTTTGTTTTTAGGATGATAGAAATGACAATGAATAATAAAGAAATAGAAAATAGAATCAACACATTCTCTAAAAACTATAAAAACAAGTACGGAAATAAGGTCTTTAAACTTGGCCTAAGTACTTCATTGCCTTGCCCTCAGAGATTGCAGAATAGTCCATGCAGTTTTTGTGTTGCAGACACTTTTATTGATAATGAGCTTAAGAATATCCCTGAGATTAGTCAGCAGATTGATTTTTTAATCTCAAAAATCAGTGATAAGGTGTTCAAAGTAAATCAAAAAAAGGCATATATTGCTTATTTTCAGGAAAACACCTCTTCTTATGGAAATTTAGATTATTTATATTCATTATTTAAACAAGCTGACAATCATCCACAAATCTTAGAGATTATCATTTCAACCAGACCTGACTATTTAAGTGCTGACTTTCTGAAAATGTTAAAAAACTTGTCTAAGCCCGTAAAATTAGAGATTGGAATCCAAACCATACATGACAAAAGCTTAAAGCTCTTTAATCGAAACCATACTCAACAGGACAATATTAACGCTATTAATCTATTATCAGAAAACTCTGTAGATACCGGAGTTCATTTAATCATAGGCAGTCCGCTTGAAACCCTCAAAGATATATTAGAAACTATAGACTGGGTCAATAATCAAGCTATTATTAGCGATGTAAAACTACACAATTTAATAGTTTATAAAGATGCTGAAATCTCCTGTAAGCTTAAAGAACAGGACATAATAAATTTAGAACAATACATACAGTATTTAACAGAGATAATAAAAAACCTCAGACCGAACATGATTATTTCAAGGCTATTTACTTCGAATCTGAACCGACACCAAAAGATGCTCAATAACTTTCCCGGAATAAAAAAGCACTGGCTAAATTGTTTAAAAGATAACCTAAACAAGAATGACATATATCAAGGTCAAAACTATCGTAAAATCAGGAGTTATTAATGAATCAAATAATTAAATTTATCAAAAGATATAAATATTTACAAAACTCAGTTGAAGTTTTAAATTTCCTAATAGCAACAATTTCTGTCTTGCTTGTATTAGTTCAGCTCTTTTCAGTGATCATTCTATTATATCCTGAAAGCGTAATACATAACTACTGGATTTCACAAGTTTTCAAATTCTCATGGATTACAATTACTATTTGGCTTGCTTTAAAATATGAAAAAAGACTTATTTCTCAATTGGATGCAGCTAAATCAATTGATCTCTCTTCTAATAACCATGATGACACTCTTACTAATACCTATGAAATGATCACCAATCCACCTAACGGAAATAAAGAATTGATAAACCTCTATATCTCTCAGACAAAAGACAAGTTAAGCTATTTTACTCCTGTATTAAACACAGGGCTTTTAAAAAGAAATTTCAAAATTTTTATAGCCATTGTCTTTGCATTATTAATATATAGCCTGATAATCGGTGCTAATAGCTTTGAATCCTTTCATGATTTCTTTACCTATCAAAGACCGGCTGTACACTTTGCTCAAAAAATTATCATTGAACCCGGAGATTTAACTGTTGCCAGAGGTTCAAATATGACTGTTAAAATTTTAAATCCTCTTGAAAAAGCAGACTATACTATCAATTTTAAATATGAAGACTTATGGAGAACAGAATCAATCCATAATCTCAGCAAAGATTTTAATAACATTGACAAAAACTTTCAATATTATGTAAAAAATCAATGGGCTAGCTCAGATACTTTTAAGGTTGAAGTTCTCGAAGACCCGGCTGTTAGACAAATTTCAATCAAATACCTCTACCCCACTTACATTAAAAAACCTGTCGACTATATTGATAACAGCGATGGAATTATCATTGTACCACAGTTTACTGAAATTGAAATCATGATCAAAACACCAGATACAATAAAAGAAGCAAATCTCGTTTTTTCAGATAGATCGTTTTTGAAAATGAAAAGCATAGGCATAAACACTTGGCAGACTAGATTTATTCCTGAAAATGACATCTTTTATCACTTCTCTTTACTTGATATTCTTGGCAATAAAAATCAAGTTATCAACAGATCAATAACTGTAATAAAAGACCAAAATCCTTTAATCAGATTTACCTATCCGGCTCAAGATACCATAATGACTCAAAACAGTCTGTTTGAAGTTCGCCTAATGGCTTCTGACGACTACGGACTGAGAAATCTTAAACTATTTTACCAAATAAAACAAAATCCTGTGCGTGATACTCTCATACTCAGAGAAAGTAATCTGAACTTCACAAATATTTCTCATATCTTTGACTTCAGAAATGCTAACCTGTTTCCGGGAGATGAAATTATCTATTGGGCTGAGGTTTACGATAATAGTCCACTTAATCAAAAGGATGAAACTCAACGATTTAAACTTCGCTTCCCATCCATAGAAGACATCTTTAGGGATATGGAAAAACAAGAACAAGAACGCACTAATATGCTCAACAAAATGTATGATAATGTACAAGAACTAAAAGAAGATTTTAATCTTAAAAAAAGAGAAATGCTTAGGAAAGACGAAATCTCATGGGATGATAAAAAATCTATTGAAAAAATGATTCAAGATCAGCAAGCTCTCAATGAAATGATGGAAAATGTTGCAGGTAACTACGATAAAATGATAGAACAAATGGAACTAAACGAGGCAGTCTCTCAAGAAATTATGGATAAAATGAAAAAAATACAAGAGATTATGGAACAAATTTCCAATGATGACATCAAAAAAGCTATGGAACAAATGCAACAATCTCTCGAAAAAATGAACCCCGAAGACCTAAAACAAGCTATGCAAGATTTTGAATTTAAATTGGATGATTTCGCTGAAAAACTGGAACAAACACTGAAACTACTTCAAGATATTAAAAATGAACAAAACATGGATAAATCTATCGAAATAGCTAAAGAAATGCAAAAAATGCAGGAAGAACTGCTCAATAAAACTGAACAAGCTCAAGACACTTCAGCACTAAGTGAAGAACAACAGCAAATCATGGAAAAACTGCAAGCACTCAAAGAACAAATGCAGAAAACGGTGGAAGATATGCAGCAATCCTCTGACAGCAAAACCTTACAAGAAATGCAAGAGCTTTTAGAGGATATGGAAAATAGTCAAATATCTGACGATATGCAAGAATCTTCTGATGCACTGCAAGATAATAAAAAACAACAATCTATGGAAAAACAAAAGCAGTCTCTGACAAAAATGTCCAGAATGCTTCAAAAAATGGAACAAATGAAGTCTGAAATGTCAGGTGCAGGAATGGAACAAATGCTTGAAGCTATTCAATTTACAATCTATAGACTGCTAATGCTTTCGAAAGAACATGAAAACAAAGTCAATAGAATAGGCAATAACCCTATACCGCTTATGAGTGAGTTCATTGCTGACTTTGAAAGCTTACAATTATCTATTCAACAACTCTATATGTCTCCACAGGTACTACTCTTTCTTGGTCAGAAATTCTTTAATGACTTAAACTTCACTATTAATTCATACCGTGAATTCTTTAATGATGTACAAAATTCCAGATTGCATACACATAAAAAGCTCACTTCAGATATTCAGGCGGGAATAAATCTCTTAGTTTATGACCTAATGCAAGCTCTTAATAATATGCAAGAAGGCGGCGGTGGCGGTGGTAGTGGTATGCAAAGCCTAATGCAATCACTCGAACAAATGTCCTCACAACAAATGGCAATGAACGCACTATCTCAAAGTATCTTTGAACAAATGGGCTCACAAGGAAATAGAATCTCTAACCAAATGAGACAACAATTACAAGAAATTGCAGCAGAAGAACAAAGACTAGCGGATAACCTAAAACGAATGATGCAGACAAACCCGGAAGCTCAAAAACACGCTAATGCCCTCAACCAAATAACTGAAGAACTAGAAGATATTGCCAGAAAAATCAGACAAAACAGAATAGATAAAAACCTTCTTGACCAACAAAACCGTATCATGTCAAGACTGCTCGAAGTTCAACGCTCTATCAACAAAAGAGATCGCTCTAATCAACGCAAAGGTGAAACTGCAGAAAATAAAATTTGGGATATACCTGATGACCTTAACCTTAATTTTAAAAACGAAGCTGAACGCAAAGCACTGGAAGAAGAAATCCAAAAACTTCCTTTTGAATACAGACAAATCATCCTTGAATACCTGAGAAGAATCAATGAGTAAACAAGAACCAACAATTTTATCATTTCGATCTTGTCTGCCTAAAGGATTTTAGTCTTCCGTTTTTGAACTCATCGTTTACTAGTTCTTTAACTTTTTGCCCTTTAATATTGATAATTCTAATATTTTCTTTACCATGAGATAAAAGATCAAAGCTTATTGTGGCTGACAAATTAAACAGATTAAGAGAAATCTCCCTAGCAGCAATTTCTCAGTTTCTTAAACTAAACTTAATCTGCAACTCTTCATTTTTAAGGAAAAGTAAAAGAAAACTACTTGAATCTGACTCTGTTTAATGAACTATTGTTATTTATTGCAGGTTAAAAAAGTTCAGACTAAATACTTTGAATTTTTCTTTATTTCTGCATAAGCATAATAAGCCAATATACTCCATAAAGTTAATTCAAAATATTGAGTAATTGTATTGATTTCAAATATCATCCCGTAAAAATTTATAAAGAAATGAAACATAATTGCCATTAATATACTTCTTTTAGTTTTGATAAATAAAATGGAATAAATAATAGCTTTGGGATAAAGTTGTGCAAAATATACTATAAGTTCAAAGAGGTTACTAAGTTTATCCGACAAAGGATAATCTTTTATCAAAAATAAAGGTAGATGCCATATCCCCCATACTGTTGCAATAATAATTGAACTTTTAAGTAAAGTGAATTTTTTTAATAGATTTGGTAATAAATAACCTCTCCAACCAATTTCTTCAGGAATAGGACCTGCAATCAATACAATTAAAGCAAAAGTTAATATACTTAGAAATGAGCTTGAAATGACTTCGTGAACTATAACAATCTCTTTAACATTAATAAATGGGAATATTTGTGATAAAAAATATGTGGTTAATATAGATAAATGTAAGATTAATAATGGAATAAATATAATAAAATAAAAATATCTTTTTTTGATACTCCTAATGTTGAAAATATTTTTCACAAAATCAGAACGAGTATGTTTGTCTTCGTACCTAAATAAAAGCATTAATGTAGCTATAAATGGACTAAGCCCACCCATAATAATCAAAATAATACCATAGATACTTTTGGCACTAATCCCGGATAAAACAATCAAACCCCAGAAAAGGTATGCCCATGTAAGACATATTAATATAAAATATTTATGCTTATTCATCAAAATATCCTTAATAATAAAAAGTTTAACATACAATGCTTATTGATTTATTGCAATTTTTATACTATATAATTAACCTGTCAAGAACTTTTATTAATTTTCACATGTATGCTCTGCGAAACAAGAAATTTCGTTGAATCCATTCTTAAAGTAGAAGTTGTAAGCTTTTATATTTGATTTAGCAACTCTTAATCTGATTATCATATCCGAATTTAATTTTTTCATTTGAAAGATACAATGATTCAAAAGAATTTTACCATATCCTTGTCTTTGATGATTAGGTGCAATTACTATGTCCGTAATATAGTTACCTTCAAATATATATTGTAAAAACATAAGAACTTATGCCTTTTGAGCAATTATAAAAACTGATTTTGCAGGAGAATACGAATTTTCTTTTAAGTGTGTTTTAATTTCTTCAATTTTTGTTTTTATGTTTTCAAAATCAGGATTGTCTTTTAGTGCTTCAGTTTGCTTATCAAGCATAGTCAATAGGTTATTAACCTGATTTTCTGCTTGTTCTTGAGTAAGATAATATTCATAGTTAAAAGTTTGTATTTTGCTAAGATTAAGAGGTTTAATAGTATCAACAATTTCTTGAGAAGTAAAAGTAGGTTTATGAACCATACCTCTTTTTTCATCTATTTTGGCAAAAAATCTATGAATCATATCATGAGATTTTTGAGACTGAGATAGATTATCTGATTGCATTTCATTTAAGATTAAGTATCCTCCTGGTTTTAAGATTTTCATTATTTGGTTTAGTGTATTATTTAGATTTTCAAAATGGTGTAAAGAGTTAGAAATACATATAGTATCGAAAGTATTTTCATTAAAATCAGGATTTTCTGCATCCATTACTCTAAATTCAATATTATTTTCATTTGCAAATCTTTTATTAAATACATCTTTCATTCGTTCCATTTTATCAATTGCTATAATTTTATCAAAAGATGAAAAAGCCTTAATAAAGTTTATAAATTCACCACCTCCGGTAGCTACATCAAGTACAAGTCCGCCATTGATTTCATTTAATCTTTTTTCAATTTGGTCTAACATTTCTTTACTCCTTTATTTTATCTGCTTTTAAAAAATATCCTTTCTTATACCAATCTAAGTATTCAAGATTAGCTTTCCAGATATTATTACTTAAATAATTTATAAATTCTTCTGGATGAGTATGATTTTTAACTCTTTTATCTTCAGGCATATACCAACCCATAAATCTTATGCCTTTAGTAGTAATATAGCTTATTATCCTGAAGAAATCCGGTAAATCATCAATAAACATTAATACATCTCTGCAGATGATATAATCTAAGGAGTTTTCTGAAAAATGACAGGAAAGTTTATCTCTTGTGTCATTAA
>CAZJNG010000068.1:0-9078 GCA_964547265.1 uncultured Candidatus Cloacimonadota bacterium
CTTCGTAAACTTTTAAGTTGTTATAAATCATGAAATTAAGATTGCTGAACTATGCTCTAAAAAACAGCCGAGACGAGCCGTCTCGGTACCATATTAAAAAAAGGTTGACGAGACGAGCCTCCTAGGTACCGGCTACAATAGTAAATTTTTACATTATGGAACAGCATCTTTAGAGACTAAGTTATTAGAATATTTTTTACAGGCTAAACTACACAATTTCAATAACATAATACTGCTAATTTTTAGGTGACCTCCTATAATCTTTAAGAAGATACTTAAAGTAAATGTCATACTTGTGGCTTTCTGCAATAAAAAAATATTTTTTTTACCTCAAAAAGTCAGGTAATTATTTTATATATTTCATTTAATCGTATATGCTGTAATCTGATGACTAAATATAAAAATAAAAATTGCTTGACTTTTACTAGATATTGATATTTTTAACATTAAAAATAATAAAAATAAAGAGGTATTTATGAAGAAATATATCTTATCAGTATTGGGTTTAGTCTTTTTTATCTTAAAAATCAGCTCTCTTGAGCATTTAAACGGTTTAGATTTCTTTCCGGGAAGATTAAATGTTTGTTTTAGTGCTGAAGCAATTGGAAACACTGAAGGAGAAATTGAGATTTCAATTAAAGATGGAGTAATTAATACACCTTTCTCATGGTTTAATGATTTATCAAAGGAATACAATATAATCGATTTAAAAAGATTATATCAGGTAAAAAACAGAGAGTGGAATCGTGACGGAAAATATCCAATGAATATTTTTAGGATAGAAATAAAAGAACATAAACTACTAGATGAATTATTTGCTAAATTAAGCAAGCAGAATGATTTACTCTTTGTCGAACATGACCCGATTCATAGGCAAAGCTATACTCCTAATGACCCTCTTCTTCAATCACAATGGGCAATAAAGAAAATTAATGCCGAAAAAGCATGGAACTTTGAAACCGGTTCTTCAGAAATAATTATTGGCATTTGTGATTCAGGAGTTAAATGGAATCATCCTGACTTGGCAGCCAATATTTATATAAATGAGGCTGAGTTACCGGGCGTTACAATAAACTGGGAAACCGGAGAAATAGTCGGCGGAGATGGACAGGACAACGATGGTAATGGCTATATAGATGATGTCTTAGGTTGGGACTTTACAGAAGGAACTTATAATAACTGGTCAGAAGATAACAACCCGTATCAAGTTCAACCTGGAAACGAACATGGCACACATGTCGCAGGTTGTGCTGCTGCAGTAGGAGATAATGGACTTGGTGTAGCAGGTCCGGCATACAATGCTAAGATAATGATTACCAAGCATTCTTTTACAAATCAGTCAACTAATTATATTTTCGAAGGATATGAAGGGGTATATTATCTTGTTGACACAGGTGCTCATATAATTAATTGTTCTTGGGGTGGACGAGGTGGTGCTGAAATAGCAAACACAGCAGCAAGTTATGCAAAAGATCATGGTTCAATTGTTGTTGCAGCTGCTTCAAATGACAATACAGATAACACTTATACTAGTTATTATCCTTCTGATGCAATAGACGGATTAAGCGTAGCAGCAACAAATCCTGATGATACAAAAGCAAGTTTTTCTAATTACGGTTTACCAATTGATGTTTCTTCTCCCGGAGTAAATATTCTGGCTACATTTTATAGTCAGGTTGGAGAAAATACTTTTAGTTCCTTGCAAGGAACTTCAATGGCATCTCCTGTTGCTGCCGGAGTATTAGGTTTAATCAAATCCATGTATCCTGAAATTTCTGTTGATAGCTTGGTTTCAAGATTACTTATTGGTTGTGATCCTATTGACCATCTGAACTATCCATACCTTGCGGGAAAGCTCGGAGCAGGTAGAGTAAATGCTTATAATTCTTTAATGTTTGACCGTTTACCTTATGTAGAATTTGATAATTATGAGATAGTAGAGCTTTCAGGTGAGGATAATACTCTTAATCCGGGAGAAACTTTAAGCTTTAAAATATCTTTAAAAAACAGACCTTATTGGTTAAATGCTTTACCTTTTACGGGAGTGTTATCAACAGATAATGAACATATTACAATAAATCAATCTCAAAGCCAATGGGAAACAATTCCCGCAGGTGAAAACAGGCTTTCAGATCAAATCTTTGAAATTACTGTATCGGATTTCTGTCCTATTGAAACCTTTGTTACTTTTACATTATCTATTACTGCTGATGGCGGTTCAGGTATTATAGTTGACGAAGAATTATATTTTGAAATTCCTGTCACAGGCAATAAAGATGGTTGGCCTTTTCAAACAGATATTAACTTGGTGACATCTTCTGTAGTCTTTGACCTAAATCAAGATGGTCATAATGAAATAATTTTCATTGATTCTGGAAATCTTTTATATATCACAAATAGTGAAAAAGTTATTTTACCGGGTTTTCCTCTACAAATACCTTCCAGTATAAATAACCCTATTACTCTTACTAAAGCAGGAGAATATTATAACATTGTTCTTGTTGGTCAGAATAAAATATATATAGTCAATTACTCAGGACAAATTATCAATCAATATATTTTAAATGCTAACACTCTCAGCTCTGCTGTTTCTTACGACCTTAATAATGACGGCTATCATCTGCTTTCACTTGGTGATGTTGCAGGAAATCTTTATCTATTTTCTCACGAACTGAATCTGCTCACCAACTATCCGGTGAATGTGAATGCTTCAATTATATCTCAACCTGTTTTTTTAGATTATAATAAAGACGGAATAATAAATATTGTCGTTAATTCAAATAATAGAAAAGTCAACATAATAAATGCTCTTGACGGAGTTATTCATCCAATGAGTCCTATTGACACAGGCGTAAATATTATTTCAGGAATAGTGGCAGCTGAAAATAATCATAGTACTATGTTATTATTAGCAGGTGGTTTAGGTGATAACAACTTAAAAATATTAAACAATTTTGGAAATATTACAGCTGAATACATTTTAAACAGCACAATATCTACTTTCCCTATAATTACTGACCTGAACAATAACAATGAACTTGATATAGTTTGTGTCACAAACAGTGGCGAATTATACATTTTTGATATTGGATTAAATCTTAAAGAAGGTTTCCCTGTTAATCTTTCAGGACTGGTAACTCAATCCCCTATTTTGGTTGATTTTGATAATGATAATGTCTATGAAATACTTATACCTGTAAATAATGGAACCTTACATGCTGTAAATATTGCAGGTGAATCCTTACCCGGTTTCCCTTATATCTATGATTACATTTGGCGTTCTACACCTGTACTTGCAGATATAGATCATAACCAAAACACAGATTTGCTTATTTCCAATGCATCTAACCTTTATTATCTGGCTTTACCTTTTGAATATAATGAAAGTCCTTATCCTGTGCATGCTTATAATATTTATCGCAATTCTTTGTACAGTGCAAATTACACATCAAATAAAGATGAAATTATTAATCTGACTCAACAAACAACTCTAATAGGTAATTATCCTAACCCGTTTAACCCAAATACTTCTATTCATTTTTCCGTTGATAAACCTGGAGAATATGCAATAGAAATCTTTAATATCAAAGGACAAAAAATTAATACTTTATCCAAAAGCGTGAATACTCCCGGTCATTATAATGTTACTTGGACCGGAACTGATTATAACGAGAAAACCGTAAGCTCAGGTATTTATTTTTATAGATTAGCAAATACTGAAAATTCTTCAATTAAAAAAATGATACTAATAAAATAAAAAATATATTCGGAAATGCTGAAATGCTTATTTCAGTATTTCCTTTTTTTTATTTGAAAAGATACGATAAAAGTCTTTGCCTTTAATTAACAAAGCTTGAGGACATTCATGATGGTCAACATCAACGCAAATTAATTTTTCATGATAATCGTATGAGATATTATCAACAACAGTATGCCCGATTATCACTTTATTTGCCTTATAATAATCCAGAATAGTATCAAATTCACTTTGTGATATCTTTTGTATATCCCTATAATCTCTCATCATTCCTCGATACCAAAAAGGTCCGTAACTCTTTAGTAAAAAATTAATTCTTTCATTTGAAATATTTTCATTAAGATGTTGTGAAATCAGCGTATTGATCTCATTAACAGAATAATTCCTAATCACTAATTCAGGGCTTAAACCTCCATGTACAATGATTATATCATTTATTTTCAGGATTGCATTTTTATTTCTTATCCATTTTCCTAAGAGACTATTTTTATTGTAGAGTTCATCAACAGTTTTATCTTGGGCTTTTGCAATATCAAAATATTTTTTATGAACATACCTCAAATCACCTTTAATCAACATCATATCATGATTTCCCAGTAAATAATGAACTCTTCCTCCTTGTGCAAATGCTTGATGTTCTAGCTTATAAAGCAGCAAAAGAGATTCATCAACAAATTCGCCTCTGTCAACCATATCGCCGGCAATAACTAAATGACCTTTGCCAAATTTCCAATTACCTGCTTCGTCAATTAGATTATTATAATGCAATAATTTATAAAAAGCTTCAAAATTTCCTTCAATATCAGATAAAACAATAATATTTTCTGCGGTTTGTACAGTGTCAACAGAAGCAATCAATTCATTAAAAAGAGGAATATCAATTCTTTTACCATTAAATCTAAAAAATGCACAATCTCCATCATTAACTAATTTCTGAGAAAAACTGTAAACTGAATCATCTTGTATCGAAATATACTCTAATAAAAATTTATCCTGATGATGTGTAATCAAGGGAGCAAATGATTCACCTAATAACATCACCGTAAGCAAATTGATAAAAATACAAATCAAGAACATCTTCTTCATTTAAACCTCCATCATCATAAATTAAAAATTTAAAATATTTGCCCATTCTTTAGCTAAGCCACCTGTGGATGTTTCTCTATAAGAAGCTTGTAAATCTCGTCCTGTTATATTCATTGTTTCGACCACTGAATCAAATGGTATCCTGTGTTTACCGTCAGAAAACATAGAATAAGATGCACATTCCAATGCTCTGGCTGCAGCTACAGCATTTCTTTCAATGCAAGGTATTTGGACATACCCGTCAATTGGGTCACAAGTCAAACCTAAATGATGTTCAAGACCCATTTCTGCGGCGTATTCAATCTGAGCAGGCGAACCTCCTAATAACTGAACGGCTGCACCGGCAGCCATTGCACAAGCTGTACCGATTTCTCCTTGACATCCTACTTCTGCACCTGAGATAGAAGCATTAGTTTTTACTAAATTGCCAATCAGACCAGCTGTTGCTATAGCATTGAGGATTCTCTTGTCTGAGAAATTATATTGTTTTTGCAAAAACATTAACACTGACGGCAATACACCACAAGAACCACAGGTAGGCGCAGTGACTACTTTTCCTCCGGAAGCATTTTGTTCTGATACCGCCAAAGCATAGGCAAAAACTAAACCTATCTCACCTAAAACCAAACCAACATTATTTGCTTTTATATAATAAGTCGAAGCTTTGCGTGGAACTTTTAATGTTCCGGGTAAAACTCCTTCATTATCAATACCTTCAGCAATTGCATTCTTCATTACTATCCAAATATCATTAAAGAAATCCCAAATCTCTTTTCCTTCAGAAAGCTCAACGAACTCCCAAAAGGTTCTTCCTTCAGTGTCACACCATTTAAGAAGTTCTCTCATTGTTGACATAGAATATGGTGAGTTTGGAGGAACTAAAAACGATTCATCATCTTTAATTGAACCACCGCCAACACTATAAACTCGCCATTTCTCTAGCAGATTATCTTGTATGTCGAAAGCCTCAAAATCAAGACCATTTGGATGCAAGGTTAAAAATGAAACAGGTTTCCAAATTAGTTCACATGGCTTAGGATAGAAAGTCTCAAGTAATATTTTATCGGTGAAGTGACCTTTGCCGGTAGCCGCTAAACTACCATAAAGAGTCACAACAAATCTATGTGCATGTTTATTTTTGTTCTTAAAAATAGATGCAGCTCTCTGAGGTCCCATTGTATGACTGCTAGAAGGACCATGTCCTATTTTAAATAACTCTTTTATCGTTTCCATTATCACCTCAGATTGTTTCGTATGTATCTAAAAACAATCTATTTTAATATTTGTCAACATATTTTTCATAAATTACATTTCTTTTTGGATATATAGTATAAAGAGCAGATTGTATATCATTTTTATTCTGAGTCTTTTTTATCTATCATAATATATAGTAAGACATCTATTAAGAAAATTGACATTATTCAGAAAAAAATTAATACAAACACTTTCTTCTAAGGAGCTGAGAGATTATTGGTGATTGCCTTTTGCATTTGCAATGTCCTGATGACCGTCCAATATCATTTAGATTAAACACCCGGTGTTGAAACACCGGGTATTAAAGATTGACTCTAAGGATGTAAATTATTTATTAAATTAAACCTTAAACTTATTAAGAGTTTTCTTTAATTCTTTGATAATGTTAATCATATTATTAGAGGAGATACTACTTTGTTCTGCTTTTTTTGCAGTATCTTCAGATGAGTTAGAAATATTTAAGATTGTTTCAGAAATTTCAGCAATACCGATACTTATTTCAGAAGTATTTCTGGTAATATCTTTAACTCCGGTATTTATTATTGTCAATTCATTAGCAATATTTTCACTTATACTTGCTGATTCTTGTATATCACTACTAATTTTTACAACGCTTTTATTAGCTTGGGATGAGTTCTCATTTGCTTTTTTTGCAAAATCAGTATTATCTTTTGCCAGTTTACTAATTTGGTTTGAGTTATCAGCAATATCTTTTATGGACGAGTTAATGTTTGATATTGTTTGAGTTTGGTCTTCAACACTAATTGTAATATTATTATTTATTTCAAAAAGTTCTTTAATAATCTTTGAAATATCTTGAATTGCTGTTGATGACTTAACGCTGGCATGTTGTACAGAATCAATTTGTTCTGAAATCTTTTCAGTTGCTTCGGCTGTTTGTTTAGCAAGTTCTTTAACTTCATTAGCCACGACAGCGAAACCTTTACCGGCATCACCTGCACTTGCAGCTTCAATAGTTGCATTTAGAGCCAGCATATTTGTTTGGTCTGCAATAGCGTTAATAACTTTTAATATTTTTCCTATCTCATTTGCTGAGATGTTTAAGTCATTTATAATCTCTGATGTTTCTACTGCTTGTTTATTAGCATTTTCAGAAATAGTGTTTGCTTGTTTTGTTTTATTAGAAATCTCTTGTATTGAAGATGAAATATCATCAATTGCAATTGCAGCTTTATTAATCATATTTACGACTTTGTTAATGTTATCTTGAGTAACTATGCTATTAGATTCAAGTTGCTTAACAAATTGTCCTACTTCACTTACATTTTGAGAGACTTTTTGTGTTTCTCTGACTACTTTTGACATTAAATTTGCCATATTATCTGAAGTATTTTTTATGCTTTCAATATTATTACTTGATTTTTCAACTGATTCTGCTATGGTATTTGTGTTTGCAGAAATCTCTTCTGCTCCTGCAGATGCTACTTGTGTTTCATTGTTAAGAACTGATGATATTTGAGCTAATTCCTGGATAAAAAAGTTTGATGATTGAGCATTTTGGTTTAAATCTTCAGAATCTTTAAGTACTTCAATGATAATCTTTCTTAATTTATTAACAAACTCATTAAAATTGCAGGCAAGTTCTTGAAATTCATCATTAGTATTAATTTCCACTTGTTGAGTTAAATCTCCCTCACCAAAAGCTATTTCCCGGAGTCTGCCACATAATAATTGCATTGGTTTTAGTATAACCTTTTTTGTTAATCCATACACCAATAATATTGCTAAAATCATAATAATTACTATAAAAATTATCATAGTATAGAGTAATTGAGTTAAAGAGCCGGTATATTCCTCTCTTAAGACATTTGCATAAATTATTTTATCAGGGAATTTTTGATAGAATAAGTTGTATTTTTTATTATTATACACTGTTATAAAACTTCCGGAGGAAGAAGATAACAAAGATAATTGTATGCCAAAATCAGAAACATTTTTATCTACTTGAGAATTATCAGCATGAGCCAAAATATTACCTTTTAGATCTGTAATAAACCCAAACCCTTGTTGTCCGACTTTTATATCTTTTATTAAGGTATTGATTTGTGATGCTTTAACTAAATTTTCCAATTCTTCCGGTCTGCTACCTATCTGAACTATACCTCGCTTATCTCTTCGAGGAACTGAGATATACTGAAATAAAGTTTTATCTACACCTCTTTCTGTAGGGTCTTGGGCTAGCTCAAAGTTTTTATCGGTAAGCATGGGGAGAAATGGTTTTGTTTGTTCTGAAGTGTTAAAATCAAATCCAAAAAATTCGGGTACATTTCCCCATAATAAAACACCTTTCTCATCTGTAACATGTATTTCATCTACACCCATTTCTTTGGCTAAATTAATCATCTTTTCTGTTTGAATAATGCTTGGGTCTTTTTCAATTAGAATTGCAAGTGTTCTGGTTATTCGTAAATAATTACTTTTTAGTGATTGTTTGAGTACTTCAATCATAGTGTTTGAGTTCTCAATTTGTGTAGATATTTCTTCTAAAGCAGTTATTCCGACTGAGTGCATGAAACGATCAATAATTCTGTATTGTTGATAATAAGCAAAGCTTGTTGTGGCTAATAATGCCAAAAAAATCAGTATTAAGATTGGAACCAACAATTTTGTTGATAAACCTGATTTCATTTATCCTCCTTATATCTCAGTATTACTATGATAATATATACCGGTTCATTGTTTGTCAATCTTTTTTTTAAAAAAACTTGACATTTAATGTTCTATTGTTTCTAATTAATTAACAAGATTAATAAATAGAGGTAATGATGAATAATAACTATTTTAATGTAAATAATCCAATAATGGGCTATGCTCATCATTTAATTATTCTTGATGAAAATAGCATACCCATTGATTATAAATTTTTAGAGGTAAATAATACATTTGAAAAACTTACCGGTTTGAGTAAAGAAAATATTATAAATAGAAATGTATCAGAAATACTGCCAAATATAAATAAA
>CAZJNG010000069.1:0-9076 GCA_964547265.1 uncultured Candidatus Cloacimonadota bacterium
ATATTGCAGATAATCATTATTACTTTTTACAAACATAGGTCCTGTATAATAAATTTTTTGTGCTTTTGATAAAGCTTTTTCTGCAATTTCCGAATTTAGAACAGCAAGAGTCCCCTCTGGTCTAAGCCCGTAATCATCTAATTCACTAATATGCAAAATCTTATTTTGAATATTTTTATCATCAATTTCCTGAGAAAAGTCAAAGTATTTTTTATATAATGTGTTTAATTGCAATATGGAAGGTCTTATCTCTTTAAAATTAAATAAATGCATGATTCTTTTGATTGAATTTTCTATAAAATACCATGATTCCATATCTTCAGGTAATATATCATTAATTAAGTTATTTTTCATAAGCAAAAACTCTTTCTTTATTTTCAGATTTAATTAGTTTTTTTTTAAATTTTTTAAGCATAATGGAGCTAAAAATAAAAAAATGAAATCCAAGTAAATCTGCTAAGACATCATACCAACAAAACTCTCTTCCCGGTATTGGAATCTGATGTAGTTCATCCAATATTGAAAGCAGGAAAGACAAAAAGAATATTTCTAAATAGATTTCATTTCTAATAAATGGTTTGATTTTATTATTTTTAGCATTTCCTGATTTATTAAATTGTTTATTGAATGAATCTGTCAATTGAGAGTATCTCATTAAATAATAAAGCATTGCAAACAGAAAGTATTGCGAGAAATGTGCTATCTTGTCAGGAGCTATTGGTGGAGAAGGTAGAGAAACTGACAATCTCGGAATAGATGAAACAGTAAAAACTAAAATCGAATACAAGATAAATATAATAAGATAAATCTTTTTTTTCATTTAATTCTCAATTTTAATAATAGTCCAATTTACATTGAAAGGTGACATTGTATATTGAGCTTTAATCGGGATTTTTTTTTCATCGTCAGTGAACCAAAAAAATAAGACATTGTCTTCATTGACTAAGTTGTTAGTAAGAATATCACTTTTAAGCTTTTGGGTATTTAAATTATTCTTTTCAGGATCTGCTTTTGTAAAACTTATTTTTACTTTTTTGACATTCTTTTTGCCGAGTTTTGTTTTGATTATTTCTGTATTTAGTACTTCAGACTGAACTTCCCAGATAATTCCTGCAGCATCAATAAAGAATGAGTTATCTAAAGCCGTCTCTCGTAAATAGTATAAGCCTGAAAAGAAATCACGAGTATTAAATTTTATTGGATAATGCAAGTAAATATCTGAAGCACTGCAAAAATATTCAGCTTTTAAAGTGTCGTAATTATATATGTTTATGGAATTCTCAAGAAAATTCTTCTGTTTAATTGTTTTAGTGTATTCTTTGGGTTTAAACTCATCATCAAAAACAATATTGTATCTGTTATCAAAGGATATTGAAAAGAAGTTTGCCAGACTTCCGGATTGAGCTTTAATATTTAGATTATTATTTGTTCGTTCAAATTCAACATCAGCAACTGAAATACCTACATATTCAATTTTAAATACCAGTTTTTCGCATAACAAAGCTGAATAAGAAACTATAATTATAGCTAAGAATAATAATTTTTTATTTATTAGATTGGTCATTATTTAAAAGTCTCAATTTCACAAAATTAATTCTCTGTTTTTTTATCTGAGTTATGGTGAACTCTGCAAGATTTTCAATTACATACTTCTCATTTTTGTGCGGAATGTGATTAAATTCAGAGTACAAAAACTCTGCTAAATTATCAAATTCTTCTGAGATATTTAATTCAAAATCTCTGTTTAGCTCTGATATTTGAATCATAGCAGATACAAGATAATTATCCGAATTTAACTTTGTTATCATGGGTTGTTCTTCATCGTATTCATCCATTATTTCTCCAACTAACTCTTCGAGAATATCTTCAAGTGTAACTAATCCGGATGTGCCGCCATATTCATCTACAACAATGGCAATTTGGATTTTTTTTAATTGAAAATGATTAAGTAAGGTTTGGATTTTCATGTTTTCCGGAATGAAAAATACTTTTCTTTGTAATTCATGAATTGTAGTTTTTTCAGGATGTAATATCAAATCTTTGGCATATACAATACCTACGATCTCATCTAAAGACTTTTTAAACACCGGTATTCTTGAATATCCTGAGTCAACAATTGTTTTTTTGGCTGCTACAATATCACTCGATGACTCAATGCCCATAATATCTACTCTGGGAACCATTATCTCTTTTACTTCAGTAGAAGAAAATCTAAAGATACTGTCAATGATTCTTTTTTCATTTTCTTCAAGAGGATGATTATTAGATTCAGATTTCACAATATTTCTGATATCTTCATGACTTAGCGAGGTGCTGATATCATGTACTAATGTTTTTTTCTTGGAAATTTTATTTGTAAAAAGCTCTAAAATAACAATCACAGGATAAAAGATAAACTTAAAAATAAATATTATTGAAGTAAATCCCGCATATTTGATAGGTATTGAAAATGCTACAAGTTTTGGCAATATCTCCCCGAAAACCAATAAGAGTATTGTCATTATAATGATTACTATGCTTATTGTAAGAGATTTTTGGGCTATTGTATAATCCGTTGCGAGTTTTAAGGCATAATATGTTGCCAAAGAAGATGCAGAAATATTTACTATTGTGTTTCCCAGTAAAATTGTTATTAATAATTGTCTGGGGTTTTTAAGTAATCTTAAAATGTTTTTTGATTTTGTGTTATTTTCTTTTTCCAGTTTTTTAATATGAATCTTTGATAATGAAAAGAAAGCTACTTCAGCACCGGAAAACAAGGCAGAAAATACAAGTAGCAACCCGATTATATAGGTCAACGAGTTAATGTCATCCACGATTTTTAAAATACTCCTCTAATATTATATTATATTTTAGTTCAAATAGTTGCATTTGTTGTTTTTCCTTTTTGCTTAGGTGATCCATTCCAGCAAGATGTAATAATCCATGTATAAACAATTCTCCAATTTCTTTTTCTAAAGGTTTATTTAACTTTTGATTATTAGCTGTATCAACATCAATTACAATATCACCTTTAAAGGGAATGTTTGGTATTTGGCAGGGAAAACTAAGCACATCTGTATTTGCATTTTTACCTCTATATTTTTGGTTATATTCCTTTACTTCTTCACTATTGGCTAGTTTTAAACAACACTTATCCTCTGAGTTGAAAACTGAATCTTTTATCATCCGGTAAAAGATTTCCTCAAATAACTCATCATGAAATTTTTCAGTTGTAGTATTAATGATTTCCAGATTACTCATTTTTTGCTGTCCGGATATTCAATTCTCTTTCTATAAACACTATTTAGTATAGGGAGCATTGTTTTTTTAATAATATTTAAATCTTTAAGAGTAATAGGTGCATTTGAAAGTTGGTCTTCAGATATTAAATAATTAATGGAATCATTGATTACTTTTTCAATTACTTCACTATTATGATTTTTAAGTGATTTTGTAGTTGATTCCACAATATCTGCAATCATAACTACCACAGATTCTCTAGTTTGAGGTTTAGGTCCAAAATAGACAAAATCCTTTTCATTAACTTCAGAACTACTTTCTTTTGCTTTATGTAGAAAAAATCTGATAACGCTATCTCCGTGATGTTGTTTAAGAATATCGATAATCTGCGTTGGGAGTTTATGTTTTTTTGCCAGTAAAATACCTTTTTCAACATGTTCTCTAATGATTAAGGCACTTTCTTCAGGTTTCAGCCTGTCGTGAATATTTGTTGATTCGGGATTATTTTCAATAAAATAATCAGGGTTTTCAAGTTTTCCAATATCATGATAATAACTTGCAACTCTCGAAATCAATGGATCTGCATTTATAGCTTCCGCACAGGCTTCAGCCAGATTACCAACAACTAATGAATGGTAATATGTTCCCGGAGCTTCTTTGGAAAGCCTTTTAAGTAATGGTGTGTTAAAATCAAGTAACTCTAATAATGATTGTTTAGTGGCAAACATAAATTTTTTTTCAAGTGCAGGAGTTATTAATAACGCTCCTACGGTGCTTACACCGGCAGTAATTAAACTATATATTAGATTTACTGTAAATGAAGAAAAGTTTTCATTACGATATAAAGTAGTAATACCAACCGTTAGAGCTAAACTTAAGAAAATAAAGATAAATAAAATAAAGTAATTAACTTGTTTAACTTTTCTGAGAACCAGTAAACTAACGATTGAGCAAATTAATAAATTGACTAGCGGTATCATATTCCAGTTTAAATACTGACCAGTAATTATCATTATAAACATGCTATAAATAATACCGTAACTTGGATTAAATATCATTGCTACTATTAAAACAAACATTGGAATAGGTATTGAAATAATATTTTTTATGCCAAAAATATAATAGATAAAAACAGTCAAAGTAACAGAGATTATAAAAGAGGATAAGGCTAGTATTATTCTTTTCCTGTCAGTAAAGTTTTCTTTAAAGAATAGTTGAATCAAAAAATAAAATAATGACAAGATAATTATGTTGTATAAGAATTGTCCAAATGCTGAAACAGCAAGTTCTAAATAATTTTTCTGATCTTTTTTTTCTTTAAGAATATTGATTAGGGACTCTAATTTCAGGATATCTTGTTCACTTAAATTTTGATTTTTTAAAACAATATATTCATTTTTTTCAATTTTTGATATTACCGGGTCAATGCTTTTCCTGATATTTTCTCTTTCTATTCTTGATGCCTCAACATCAATCTCAAGATTGGCTGTTAAAACTTTATCCAGTATTATTAAGATTATACTATTTATTAAGGGATCCTTGAAGCGTTGTGCAATTTTTTGTTTTGCTTCATATAAACTAAGTTTTTTATTATTTAATGATTCTGAAACTTCAAAATCTTTTGAAAGTCTAAAAAATGAGGCTTTTTCATTGTTGTGAACTATAGGATTATTCATAATGTCATCAATTAGATTTGACAGTGAATTATAAATATATTCACGAGTATTGTAATTCGATAAATAATTAATCATTTGATTGTCAAAGTCTAGTCCTGATTCTTTTAGTTTATTGCTAATCAATAAACTGTCGTTTAGACTTAAAATGTTATTAATAATTAGAAAAACATCGTCTAATTGTTTGTGATTTTGAAATTTGGCATCTTCAGAAATTTTATAGATAGGAGGATAAGTTTGTAGTGTTTTCGATACCTCATTTTCAATAATATGATCAGGTTTTAATACATTAAAAGCAAAAGGAGCTTTAATAGCTTCTTGTGCTATTTGTCCTGCTTGATAATTATATTTAGGAACATTGAAGCCATGCCAAGTAACAACATAAAATATTATCGAAAGCAAAAATGAAGTTATTATTATAAAGTAGAAATTTTCATTATTTTTTATCATGAAAAAAGCCTCTTAAAAAGAGGCTTTTTTGTCAAGTAATTTTTTATTATAATTAACTAATCTCTAGGTAATTCGAAAACTTGATTTGGATAAATAAGATTTGGGTCTTTGATTTGATCACGATTAGCTCTGTATATTACAGGCCATTTAGCACCTGAACCGTAAACTTCAGGATAAGCAGCGATGCGCCATAAAGATTCACCTCTGTAAACTTTCCAGGTTGTAGGTAAGCCGCGAGGTATTCTTAAGTTTTGTCCTTCGTATATAATATTTGGGTCTTTGATTTGGTCACGGTTAGCTCTGTAAATAATTCCCCATTTAGAAGGATCTCCATAGATAAAATCATAACCGGAAATCTTTGAAAGGTAATCACCTTTCACAACAGAATAATTGTCTTCATAATATTTGGAAACTGATTTCTTCTGAGATTCTAAGGCATCACTAATTGCTTTAAATCTTCTGTCAAGATCGTTAAAGTCTCTTCGGAATTCAGGTAAATTAGCAAGTTGAATAGTTTTTGTTGCACTATAATCTTCACTAAGTTCTTTAAAAGCTTTGGCATTTTTCCACAAATCGTCATCACTCATTCTTTCCCAATTATTAAGTTGATCTTTATAGTATTGAATTCGTGAACGGATTTCAGCTAAATTTGAGTCAGAAATCTGTAGCCTGTTAAACAATGTATTTATTTCACTGTCAACATTTGAAATATTTCTTCTTAATGCTTCAATCTCTGTATTTAGTCTTTCATTAGCAGCTATTGCATCTGCTTTTCTTTTTTGAAGGTTTGTCATTTCAGTTTCGAGTCTGTTCCAGTATTGTTGTCTTTCAGACTTACTTAGCTTTTTATACTCATCTTCGCTTAAGTAATTTACAGAAGCTTGTAAAAGTATCGGCAAAACAAAAATGACAAGAAGGGTGATTATTAATAATTTCTTTTTCATCTTACTCTCCTTAATTCATTTGTCTTTCCATGTCACGCAAAGCTTGTAGTTTTGCCTGCTTAGTTCTTAACTCTGCTTCAAGTTGTGTCTTTTCTTGTTGTAATCTGGCAGTAATTTGTTCTTGTTCAATAGCTTCTTGCTCAGCTACGGTCAACTGACTTTTTGCTACCGGTGGTGGTGGCGGTGTACATGCTGTGAATGCAAGTACTGAGGTTAGCATAAATAATGCTAAAACTTTTTTGATTACCTTCATGGTACCTCCTTAATATTATATCATCTTTTCTTAAACTCTAATTCATTAATATAACTATGTTGCAACTATATGTTACACTAGTTATATTGTCAAGAAACTTTTTTATTTAAATGAAAAAACTAAAAATTCATTTTTTGAAAACTATTTAAGTTCAATCAATTTGCAGTAACATATAAGAATTTGATCATAGTTTACACCTGTAATGTCAAAAAAACATTATTACTTGATATTATTAGTAATAATTAGACAATTTAGCCCTCATCTCTATTAAGACGATTTCAATTTCCTCTTTTAATCGTAAATAGTTATTCATTTGTAAATCTTTTGAGAATGTAAGTTTTTTAGTTTCATCCATTTCAGATAAAATCTTTGCAAGATTATTGCAACATAATGAGTTAGCCGACCCTTTAAATTTATGAATAATATCATAAAAGCATTTAATGTTATTATTGATTAGGCATTGTTCTATGTGTTCTAAATCACTTGGAAATTGTTCAAAGGCAAGATTAAGTAATTCTGCAAACATCACTTTATCACCATCTAACATATCCATTAGTTTTTCATCATCAAAATGCATATTCACAACCTTCTTATTAATGATTTGTGGTTTACTTTCAAGTCCAAAATATTTGTTGAGTACCTTTATTAATGTACTCAACACGATAGGTTTGCTCAAATAATCATCCATACCAATAGACAGACTTTTTTCTTTTTCACTTGAAACTGCTCCGGCAGTTAAGGCTATTATAATTGAATTTCTATTAATTACTTTTTCATAATCTCTGATAAGCGAAGTAGCGGTATATCCGTCCATTATAGGCATTTGAATATCCATTAGGATAAGATCAGGTAGCAATGTTTTATACAAGTCAAATGCTTCTTTACCATTTTTGACTATTTCTAAAATAGCATTAGGTAAAACTTTAATAATTAGTTTTTTTATTAATCTCACATTAATCTCAACATCTTCAGCAATCATAATTTTCAATTTGTCAGTATAAACACTATAATTAATATTCTTAGCTCCACTATGAAATTCACCGGAAGTAACAAAATGAGGATTTTGTATATGACACAAAGTTTCGTATAAATCAAGACATTTCACAGGTTTTGAAATATAAAAGACATTATCAAGTTGTCCTTGCTCAATTATATTCAACTTATCTTTATGTGATTTTGTCATAAAAATAACCTTACACTTTGCCATATTACTTATGTTTGAGGTAATTATTTTTTGTAAATCAGTAATCAGTTCATTTTTAGTATCATCTAGGCTTATTAAGAAAACATCTAATTTTTTACAGCAAGAATCAGAATTAATGTATTTCAAAAACTGCTTTTCATCATTAAAGAAGGTTGATGTTATATTCCATGATTTTAAAAGACGGCTGAGGATATTACATACAGATATTGACTTGTCATAAATTAGCACCTGCTCAATATCTTTGATATTCTCAGAATCAAATGATGTAATACTTTCATATCTCTTTTCTATGCTAAAATAAAAGGTACTTCCCTCATTTTCCTGACTGATAAATTTAATTTGGCTACCCATTTTTTCAGCTAAGAGGTTAGATATTACAAGGCCTAAGCCTGTTCCTCCAAATTTTCGGGTAGTTGAAGCGTCTGCTTGAGAAAACGATTTAAATAATCTTGGCTTTTGTTCTTCAGTTAAGCCAATGCCTGTATCCTTAACGCTAAAAGTAAAAAGGCCTATATTATTATCAAGAGGTTTAAAGCCTATACTAAGCTGAATTTCTCCATAACTAGTGAACTTACCGGCATTACTAAGAAGATTAATCAAGATTTGTTTGATTCTTAATCCGTCAAGATACACATATCTTGGTATTTCAGGGCTGATATCTAATATCAAATCAAGATTCTTTTTATGAATACTAAACTTAAGTATATCTATAGTCGGATAGATTATCTCAAATAAGTCTGTTTTAACCTCTTCAAGTTCAAGTTTTCCTGCTTCAATTTTAGAAAAATCAAGTATGTCATTAATAGTATCCAAAAGAGCATGTGCAGAAGTATTAACATTCTGCAAATATTCTTTTTGTACACTGTTAAAATCTGTATCCATAAGCAATTCGGTAAATCCAATAACGCCATTAAGAGGAGTTCTTATTTCGTGACTCATATTTGCTAAAAACTCTGATTTGGCTTTATTTGCTTTTTCTGCTTGTAGTTTAGCATTTCTAAGTGAAGTTACATCTACTCCATATTCAACAACATATTTTACTTCATTATTACTATCCTTAACGGGAGATACATAGACTTGTAAAGCTACACCTGTTTTCTTTTCTCGTGGATCATCAGGTGTAGTTGACTCTATTATAGCCTGACCTGTTTCAAAGACTTCAGCTACTCTGCACCAAGGACAAACACTATCCTTACCCATAAAAACCTGATGACATTTCTTGCCAATAATATCCTTTGGATTGTCATAGCCTGTCAACTTTAATCGAAAATCAGCATTATTTAAGGCTATAATATTATACTCTCTGTCAATCACATTAAGAGTTCCGGGT
>CAZJNG010000070.1:0-9048 GCA_964547265.1 uncultured Candidatus Cloacimonadota bacterium
CTCTATAAAGGCTGTCCCAAAATGCAGAATTGTTCAACAAGCACCCTTGCTTGTTGTTTGTTAAGATACTGTTTTTAAATGAGTTATGGTTTTTGATGCAAGCAAGGATGCTTGCTCAACAGTAATTTCGGGACAGCCTCTATACAGAATATAATCCGAAATAAGCAGATTTATCTGACTGAACATCTCTAAAACTGTACAAATAAGCAGATTTATCGTCAAACTGAATACCTTAAAGCTTGTCAGGTCTTATTATTATGTGAAAAATTTTATTATCTTATAAGCTAACATAAATCGTCTATTTATTGATATATTTATCAAAAACTAGACTGCTACGAATAATCTTTTACGGTCTTCTTTCAACAAGTCTAATATCAGCTGTTAATCTCTATTCCCACAGGACAATGATCTGAACCCATAACATCCTGTAAGATAAAAGCTTGCTTAATATTAGGCATAAACTCATCATTAACAAAACAATAATCTATTCTCCAACCTATATTTCCAGGTCTTGCACCTGCTCTATATGACCACCAAGAATACTGTTCCGGTGATTTATTAAAATGTCTAAATGTATCAATATAGTTATGAGCTATGAGTTTATCCAACCATTCTCTTTCTATAGGTAAGAAACCTGAATACTTTGAATTTTCTTTAGGATTTGCAAGATCTATTTCAGTATGAGCAGTATTGTAATCACCAAAGGCAATTATGTTCTTTCCTTGTTTTCGTAAGTTTTCAATATGAATCAGAAACTGGTCATAAAAATCTAGTTTATACTGAAGTCTTATATCATCTTTTTGTCCATTAGGAAAATAGATATTAAATAAAATAAAGTTTTCATATTCAGCTTGAACTATACGACCCTCTCCATCAAACCTGCTATCCCCTATATCATATCTAACCTCTAAAGGCTTATTTTTAGTAAATATACTGACTCCTGAATAACCTTTACGATCAGCAAAACTCCAATATTTGTAATAATCTTTCATTTCAAAAATCTCTTGAGGGATTTGCTCTTGCTGTAATTTTGTCTCCTGAATCCCTAAAATATCAGGTTTATACTCATCAATAAAACTTAAAAAGTCCTTTTTTAGAACCGCTCTTAAACCGTTTACATTCCAAGAAATTATCTTCATTTCTTAACTCCTATCTTTTCACAATACATATCAACAGGGCATACTTTACAATTTGGCTTAACCGGTTTACAAAGATTTTGCCCGAAAGCAACCAGAATTGAATTATATGTCTTCCAATATTTTATCGGCAAAATCTCTCTTAGTCTCATTTCAGATTCTAACGGATTGCTCGTTGATATATAGCCAAGCCTGTTACTAATTCTGTGAACATGCACATCAACACACATCGCAGGTTTATCAAATGCCAAAATCATCACTAAATTGGCTGTCTTTCTACCTACTCCGGGTAAACTTATTAGCTCCTCAATAGTTTGTGGGATATTACCTTTGAATTTTTCTTCGATAACATAAGGTAATTTACTCAAATATATAGCTTTCTGATGAAAAAATCCAATTGGATAGATTAAATCTTCGATTTCTTTTATTGAGTATCTCTTCAAATCTTCAAGTTTATCTATTTTAATAAATAATTTTTCAAGAACCTTTGTCGTGATTTCATCTTTTGTTCTAGCGGATAGAATGGTTCCAACTAAAATTTTAAAAGGTTCATTAGTCTGAACTTTTACTAAATCAATTATTGGTGTATGTATTGTTTGAACATAAGAATCCAGTATATCAAGAACTTTGGCAATAATTTGATTATTCATTAAGAAGATATCTTTCTTTAACCTTTAACCATTCATCACTTTCAATAATTTTCCCCAAAGCATTATTTACAGGGTCATAAATTATTGACTGTTTGGGAAATATTATGCCATAAGAATCATCACTATCACTATAATAAATTAATTCAAGATTGTACTTTTCAGAAATAAGTTCAGCAAAACTTTCTTCAAGCATTACAACATCAACCTCTCTCGAACTTAGCTTATCCATCATATTATGAATTTCACGAAACTTGATAATCTTGTTTGCTGCCATTCTCTTTTGTTTAACAAGTGATTTTTCTAAGAATAATTGTGAAGTAGAATTATTTATTACTCCAACTTTATAACGAATTACAGCTTCAAGAGAATCAATTACAATATCTCTGTTCTTACAACTCAACAATACCTGTCTTGCAGAATAGTATGGCATTGAAAAATCAAAATGTTTTTTTCTTGATTCAGTAATTGTAATACCACTGATAGCCATTTCATACTCACCTTGCTCAATACTTAATAACATTTGAGTAAACGGCATCATTTCAAATTTTACAGGTATCTTAAACTTATCACCTATTAGCTTAACTAACTCAATATCAATGCCTTTTAATGAATCCTTCTCTATATATTCAAACGGAAGAAAATCAGGAGAAACAACTACTCTTAATTCATTAATTTTTAAAGATTTTGAACATGATAAAACTAATAGAATCATAATCAATACAAAACTTACTTTTAAATAATTAAACATACTCACCACTAATTTTCATGATAAAAAAAGGCGGCTATAAAACCGCCTTAATTATTATATTTTCTCAACTTTTAATAAAATATCTATACCGTTAATATCCCACTGTTTAAAAGAATCATCAGGATTATCTACAGTAATAATCTCATTGGTTAAAGTTTCAGCACAGATATAATCTTTAAATTCTTCAAAAACTATTTTGATTGTTTGATGTCCATTGAATAAAACCTTAACTCTATCCATAATATCAAAATTGTTTTCTTTTCTGGTAAATTGTATCTTATTTACCAGTTCTCGTGCATGCCCTTCTTTTATAAGAATATCAGTTAGTTTAGTATTTAGAGCAACAAAATCACTATTATTATTTTCAAAAGCAAAACCATCAACAGGCATGATTGAGACAAATACATCTTCATCAATAATTTCGTACTCACTATTATTTAATGAGAAGCAAAACTTCTTACTAGTCTTAAGTTCACTGATAACATTTTGAATATCAGTTTTTGATAAATAATCTCCTATCAATTTTATATCTTTACCATATTTAGGTCCAACAGTCTTGAAATTAACTTTTGCTTGCCATTGAACGATACTATTATTGTCAGGCAGTAATAATACCTCTTTAACATTGATTTCTTCTTTAATCAGCTCTTCCATTCTTCTAACGACATTTTGATGTCGTTCAGGCACATAGAGTGCTTGTAATGTCTGACGAACTTTTATTTGAGCTTGGTTTCTGGCTGCCCTACCCATAGAAATCAGATCAATAATTGTTTGCATTTCTTTTTCTAAAGTAGTGTCAATCTGTGTAGTGTCAGCAACAGGATAATCAGTTAAATGTACACTTTCCTCAAAACTTATACCGGTGTATATCTCTTCTGCAATATGTGGAGCAAAAGGAGCTATAAGCTTTGATAAAGTTATTAAAACTTCATACAAAGTTAAATAAGCTTCCTTTTTATCATCAGTCAAAGACATTGCCCAATATCTTCTTCTGCTTCTTCTTACATACCAGTTACTTACTTCATCTATCACAAATCTTTGAATTACTCTTAAACTTTTAGTGAAATCAAATTTTTCATTATAATCATTTACCTGAGAAATTAAGGTATGTAATCGTGAATACATCCATCTGTCCAGTTCTGCTGATTTTGTATGCTCTTGTATGTGATCTTTTGCTTTAAACTTATCAATCTCAGCATAAGTTATAAAGAATGAATAAACATTTTTGAGTGTGCCTATAAATTTTGAGCTTATCTCTTCAACGCCTTTAATATCAAACTTTGTCGGGGTCCAAGGAGGTGAAACATGTATCAAATACCAACGAATTGCATCAGCTCCGTATTGCTCCATTAACTCCATTGGATTAACACTATTACCTCTTGTTTTTGACATCTTTTGACCGTTTTTATCAAGGATTAAATCATTGACTAAAACATTCTTAAATGGACTCTTACCTTTTATAAACGAAGATATCGCTAAAAGAGTATAAAACCATCCTCTTGTTTGGTCTATACCTTCACAAATAAAATCAGCAGGGAATAACTCATTATCAAATATTTCTTTATTCTCAAAAGGATAATGCCATTGTGCATAAGGCATAGAACCACTATCAAACCAACAGTCAATTACTTCCGGAGTTCTTTGCATATCTTGTTGACATTTAGGACAAGGAATAACCACATCATCAACAAAAGGTCTGTGAAGTTCAATATCCTCAGGAACAGCTTCACCATTTTTTAATTTTCCTTTAGTTTTTAACTCTGCAATAGAACCGATACTTTCAAGTTCACCACAATCTTCGCATTTCCAGATATTTAAAGGTGTACCCCAAAACCTGTCTCTTGATAAAGCCCAATCAACATTATTTTCAAGCCATTCTCCAAATCTTTTTTCTCCAACAAAACTTGGATACCAATTTACTTGATTATTATTAAAAATCATATTATTTTTATATTCACTTGTCTTTATATACCATGTCGAACGAGCATAATAAATCAAAGGACTCTTACATCTCCAACAAAATGGATAACTATGAATTATTTGACTTCTTTTATACAACAAATTTCTGTCTTTTAAGTTTCTAATAATAGCTTTATCGGCATCCTTAACAAAAATACCCTTAAAATCAGTTATTTCTTCTGTAAAATTACCGGCATCATCAACAGGTTGCATAAAAGGTAATTTATATTTTCTGCCTATACTATAATCATCTTGACCAAAAGCAGGTGCAGTATGAACAATACCTGTGCCGTCACCCATTGTAACATAATCCCCGCAAGCAATATAAAAAGCTGACTCTTCTGGTGTTATATATTTAAAAAGCTGCTCATACTTCTGAAATTCTAAATCTATACCAAGATACTCTTTGATTACTTCATATTCACCATCTAAAACACTTAATCTCTCTTTAGCTAAAATTATAAATTCATCATTATGTCTGATTTTAACATATTTTTCATTTGGATGAACTACTAAAGCAACATTTGATATTAAAGTCCATGGCGTAGTAGTCCATGCCAAGAAATAAGTATTGTCCTTATCAAGTGCTTTAAATTTTACAAAGACTGAAGGATCTTCAACATCTTGATATCCTTGTGCTACTTCATGAGAAGATAAAGGGGTTCCACAACTTGGACAATATGGTACAATCTTATGACCTTTATAAATCATATCCTTGTCAAAAAATTGCTTTAAAAGCCACCACACTGACTCTATATAATTATTCTCTAATGTAATATACGGATTATCAAGATCAATCCAGTATGCCATAGTTTTGGTCATTTCACGCCATTCTTTTTCATAAGAAAAGACTGATTCTTTACATTCTTTATTAAATTTCTCAATGCCGTAGTTTTCAACATCTTTCTTATTTTTTAGTCCAAGCTTCTTTTCTACTTCAATCTCTACAGGAAGTCCATGAGTATCCCATCCGGCTTTTCTTTTTACCTGATAACCTTTCATGGTCTTGTATCTGCAAACAGAATCCTTTATTGCTCTTGAAATTACATGATGAATACCCGGTTTACCATTGGCAGTTGGCGGTCCTTCAAAAAACACAAATTTATCTGAACCTTCTCTATTATCTATGCTCTTCGTCGAAATATTATTTGTTTCCCAATAATATCTTACTCTTTTTTCAAAATCTGAAGCCTTTTCTTTTAAATCAATATTTCTATACATATCTAGATTACTCCTTATTATCAACTGTTTCACTTTCATCAATATTATCGGAATTCTCTTCTTCAAATAAATCTTTTAATTCTTCACGCAAAACTTCATCCTGAGCTACATAAGCTTTCCATTCTTCCATTGCTTTATCCATATCAAGACACTTTGGACATGGAACTATAAATTTATCAGGAGTAAAACCTACATATCCTCTGTCATAGCATTTATTACAACTCTTTTTTGTCCTATTATTTTTAGCAATTTCTATTGCTGCATCCCTATGTTTTTCATCGAGAATCATAATTACCTCTTATTCAAAATTTTAGTCACTAACCATAATTTATTTACAGATTAATTTGTCAATTCAATTTGATATTTTTACTTAGAAAAATTCATGCAATGTACTCATCAATTATAATCATCTTGATAAAAACTATTAAATATTAACAATTAAATCATTGTATTGCAAATTATTATCTCAACTTAAAATTATCCAGATAATATTTGAAATCTTTTTTTGATTTAATACGATATCCGCATCCTGTATATAAACTACCACCTAATAAAAACATTTTTACAGAAGGATACTCTTTACAGAAATCAGGTCTATGCTTGTATATAGAGCATTTATTTTCCTGTAAATAAATACATTCAAATTGAAGTTCACCATTTGAAGTAACACCGGAAACTTTTAAGTTATTATAAAAAGCTTCTTCTTTTTGTAAGACTAAAAACTCTTCCTCTGTTTTAATAAACACTGCTTGACCATCATAATTTGATTTTCTTGAATACAACATAATTGATTTACAACAATGTCCACACTTATTGCATTTTCCGATTATTACGATATTAGACGGATAGAAAAATCTTATCCATACAAAATTAAGTTTATTCCATAACTTTAAAAATCTTCTTTTAATGTAATCAAAAAACATAATAACTCTCACGATTTTTTTTATTTAACTGTAATAAGAACCAAGCCCTTCCTATAATTGTTTTATAATAAAAAGAGTATCCATCTTGTGTCAAGAGATTTTATTTTGTCATTAAAATAAACAGTAAAAGATCGTGATAATTTTTCAAAATCTTATTGACATATTTCTTCATTATAAAATACTTGTAATATAAAAGGAGGATACGCTATGCATGCTATGCATCTTACTAGTTTAATTGATTTAAGGTTAATATTCCTAGACAGTCCATTAACCAGCATAGAGTCAATCTATGAATATATGACTAATAATATCTGTAGAAATTTTCCACTGACTGACTCTCAAAATGAGCTAATTGAAAGACTTTTAAAAAGAAAACTAAACGAAGGAATCTTATTTCCAACTGGTACTGCAATATCACACTTGCATTTAGAAAACTTTAATGATACTGTCTTGTCTATACTAATTCCCGAAAAGCCTTTAGAAACAGAATATGGAACAGTTAAAATCTTTTTTATGGTTATGACAGGAAAACAGGATAACAGCCTTTATCTGCATATATTACAGTCTGTTATCAAGCTCTCAAAAGATACTGAACTTTTCAATAAATTATTATCTGCAAAAAGTTCTCATGATTTCATGAATATCCTTAAAGGTGGAGATTTTACAGTTAAAAGAATCATAACAGTAAGCGATTTAATGAACAAAGAAATTACTACTATCCAGCCAACAAATACTTTAAAAGAACTCAGTCATATCTTTTATGAAACTAATTGCGGATATTTCCCCGTCATCGATAAAGAGGGAAATTTTATAGGTGAGGTTACTGTTTTAGATTATATCATGAGTTGTTTCCCTGCTTATACTAATTTCCTTAACAACCTAAATTTCTTAAAAGCATTTGAACCTTTTGAACGATTAGTAAAAGAAGAACATTTAAGGTTTGTCGAGTCAATAATGAAGCCTGTTACTGTAAGTATAAAACCCGATGACTCAATCTATGAGGCTCTTTTTCTTATGAAGAAACATAATAGACGCGACATACCTGTAGTTCACAATAATAAAATTCTTGGACTTATCAGTTTTATGGATATTTTTAGAAAGGTGATTAAAGGTTAAGCAAATGACAATACAAATGATTATTGCACTGGGTATCTTTCTGACCTGTTATTTCTTTATTGCAACAGAAAAGATAAACAAAATTATTGCTGCTTTAACAGGAGCAATTTTATTTATTTTAATTGGTTTTGTCCCTCAAGTAAAGGCTTTTTCTCACTACATTGACTGGAATGTAATCTTTTTACTTGTTGGTATGATGATTATGGTAGGCATAATCAAGATAACCGGCTTGTTTGAATACATTGCAATCTATTTGGCAAAAAAAGCAAAAGGCAATCCTAAAAAAATATTATTGATTCTCTTTTTTATTACAGGCATCTTTTCAGCCTTGTTAGACAATGTAACAACGGTAGTTATCATTACTCCGATTTCAATCCTAATTGCTGTGGAAATGGGCATCTCCCCCATTCCCTTTGTCATAACTCAGGCTTTGGCTTCAAACATCGGAGGTACTGCAACCTTGATAGGAGACCCTCCAAATGTAATGATTGGTAGTGCTGCCGGATTAAGCTTTTTATCTTTTATCAAAAACTTAGGTATCTTTGTCTTGATAAATATGTTTTTATCAGCAGGAATTGTTTTTACTTTTTTTAGAAAAAAATTAGTTATCTCTAATGAAAGAAGAGCGAGAATAATGGAATTTGAAGAAAAGGCATTAATCACAGATAAAAGTCTCTTATATTATTCAATTATAGTATTTACAATCTTTTTATTATTGCTTATCTTTCAGGAAGTTTTACATTTACATGCTGCTACAATAGCCTTAACTGCTGCAGTTCTGCTGATGATTAGAGCAAAGAAAGTTAATATTGACCATTTCATAAATAATGAGATTGAATGGGGAACTATTTTATTCTTTATTGGTTTGTTTATTATGGTAGGAGCTTTGGAAGAGACAGGTTTAATTCAACTTTTTTCTAAGGGTATAATATCTTTAACTAACGGAAATATGCAACATACTGCTGTAAGTATTATTTGGACATCAGGCATTGCTTCTGCTTTTATTGACAATATCCCCTTTGTAGCTACTATGATACCTATGATTAAGGATATTGCTCAAACTGTTGATGCTCAACAAATAATGCCTCTTTGGTGGGCTTTATCATTAGGAGCATGTTTCGGAGGAAACGGAACCTTAGTCGGTGCTTCAGCAAATTTGATTTCTGCAGGAATATCCAAGAAAAGTAATTACCCTATATCATTCTGGACTTTCACTAAATACGGAGCAATTGTAACTTTTATAAATCTGATTCTTTCGACTGTGTTCATTCTATTTAAATACTTTTAATACTTTT
>CAZJNG010000071.1:0-9031 GCA_964547265.1 uncultured Candidatus Cloacimonadota bacterium
AATATATTCAAGCTTTCTTTGATGATCTTGAAAAACTTAACATAAAAAAAGCTGATTTAAACCCTAAAGCAACTGATTATATAAATGAGATGATTACACTAATTAAAGACTTAGAAAATAAAGGATTCGCTTACGAAAGTAATGGAGATGTATACTTCGCTGTTGAAAAGAAAAAGGATTATGGAAAATTATCCGGTAAAAATCTTGATGACTTACAGGCAGGTGCCAGAATTGAAGCAAATACACAAAAAAGAAATCCATTTGATTTTACATTATGGAAAAAAGCTAAACCGGGAGAACCATTTTGGGAAAGTCCCTGGGGCAATGGAAGACCTGGATGGCATACCGAATGTGTAGTTATGTCTAAAAAACATCTAGGACAAAGTTTTGATATTCATGGAGGGGGTATAGATCTAGTCTTTCCACATCATGAAAATGAATTAGCACAAGCAGAAGCAATTGATAACAATCCTTTAGCTAACTATTGGCTTCATAATGGATTCTTGAATATCGAAGGTGATAAAATGTCAAAATCTCTTAACAATTTTTTTACTGCTAGAGATGTTTTAAAATCTTATAATGCTGATACTATTAGATTTTTCTTCCTTTCAAAACATTACAGAAGCCCTATTGATTACAATATAGAGATTTTAGAAGAATCAAAAATGGCAGTCAATAGATTTTATGAAGTATTTAAAAAAATTCCGGTCTATAATAATTTTATTCCACTAATCGACTTGTCAAAAGAATTAAGTATAGTAAAAAATAATTTTATCACTGCAATGGAAGATGACTTTAATACTGCTAAAGCTGTCGCATGCCTGTTTGAACTTTCGAAACGAGCTTTTAATCAAGAACTAAGTAAAGAAGAAAATGAAAATGCAGCAAAATTATTATATGAATTAGGCTCTGTTTTAGGCTTTTTTTTCAATATTAAAACTGAACTAGAAAATAAAATTGATAATAAAGCAGAAAAACTAATAGACTTGTTAATAGAGCTGAGACATATCTCTAAACAACAAAAGAATTATGAAATGGCTGATAAAATTCGTAATGATTTAGCTAAACTTGAAATTGAACTTAGAGATACTCCAAAAGGTACCGAATGGTCAATTAAAAAGTAAATCAAAAATGCAAGATATAATCACAAAATACATTAGCTTATTTAAAAAATATACATTGAGTTTTCACACAGAAAATGAAATTGACAATGATAATATAGATTTTAAGATTAATCATTCTTTAAGAGTTCTAGGAATAGCTCAAGAATTTTTTTTTGATTACACTAAAGACATTAACGAATTAGATAAGCTTAATATCTTTCTTGCCTCATTATTCCATGACATCGGTCGATTTGAACAATATAAGCAATTTAAAACATACTCGGACTCAATTTCTAAAGATCATGGAGATTTAGGTGTTGATGTTTTGATTAAACAACAATTTCTATCAGAATTAGTTGGTCAAGAGTATATTATTGAAGCAATTAAATACCATAATAAAATTTTTATTCCATCTACAGTAGATGATAAAGCTAAAGAGATTTGCCATTATATTAGAGATTTTGATAAAATTGATATTTTAAAATCAATAACTAGAGCGTTTGAAACCAATTGTATTTCTGATGTACTCTCTTTACATTTAATAAATGAACCTGAAAAAGTTTCATACAAGCTTATACAAGAACTTTTTAATGAAAATTGTTTTATAAATTATAATAATCTTATATATAAGAATGATATGTTAATTGCTATGCTGTCATGGTTTAAACAGTTTAACCATAAACTAAGTTTGAATAAAGTTTTTGAAGCAATGATACCTGAGCGTATACTTACTCTTTTACCAGACGATGTTAAAAATGAAATATTTAAATATATTGAAGATATAAGAAATGATTTATGATATAGTGATTGTAGGTTGTGGAGCAGCAGGACTTTTTGTTGGTTCTGTTATAGCGAGTACTTTGAATAAGGGACTCAAGATACTAGTTTTAGAAAAGAAAGATTCAATAGCAAAAAAATTACTTATATCAGGTAGTAGTCAGTGTAACTTTACAAATTTCAATAATAATCACAAACTTAATGAAAAAGAGTTGTTATCAAATTTTAGTAACCACTATGGAGATAATAATAATTTTGTAAAATCAATTCTTGGTAACTTAACACCTTACGATTTGATTCAATATTTCAAAGATTTAGGCATAGAATCTTTAATTAGAGAAGATGGTAAAGTTTTCCCTATTTCATTGAAATCTATTGATATAGTTAATACTCTTTACAAAAATTCTCTAGATTATCCCGTTAAGTACATTTTAAAGGAATCAATAAAAACTATCTCTTACGAAAGCTCTTTTATTAAATTAATCAGTAATAACAAAAATATTTATCAAACCAAATATCTGATTTTATCAACAGGAGGTAACAGTTATCAGTTTACCGGTTCAGAAGGTGATATTTCTTCTCTTTTAAGTCCTCTAAAGATTAAAATTAAGAGCTTTTTACCTGCGTTATCTTCTCCTATACTAGAAGATTATAATATGAGTAAATTAGCCGGAATAAATCTTACTGATTATACAATGTCATTATGGAGAGATAAACACAGAAATCAAAGTAAGGTTATTAATGAGTTAAATTATCTGATTCCAATAATTAAGAAACAAACCGGGGTGGATTTTTTACCAATATTTAATAAATCCGGTAGTCTATTGTTTACTCATAAAAATCTTTCAGGACCACTTATCTTGGATAGTTCAAGATTTTTCGAAAGAGGAGATTTGATTGTAATTCATTTAACAAAGTTTAAAACTCTTATTGATTTCGAAGAATATCTTAATAAATTATTTCAACAACACCCCAAACGAATTGTAAAAAATTTATTTACAAGCTTTGATATTCCCAAAAAACTTACTGAATTTATTTTTAATAATTATTCTGAAGAAGTTTTAAATAGTAAAGTATCTGATATTAATAAAGAAATTCGTAAAAAGATATTAGTTGACTTCTATTGTATGAGATTTAAAATCAAAGAATTAGGTAATATTGAATCTGCAATGGTATCAAGAGGTGGAGTTGATATCAAAGAGATAGATAAGAAAGCATTAAACTTAAAGAAATATCCTAATATATATATTGCCGGTGAATGTATCGACATAGACGGCGACACAGGAGGATATAATATACATTTTGCATTTGCATGTGCAAAGACAATAATTAAGCACATATCTAAGCAATTAAAAAATAAAGAAATAAAGGTATCAATATGAAAGCAATTATTCTTGCTGCCGGTAGAGGTATGAGATTAAACAAAGATGAGAGGTCAGCTATACCAAAATCAATGGAAAATATCAACGGGATATCCATAATGCATTATCAGATTAAGAATTGTTTAAATCTTGGAATTTCTAAGTTTGTAATTGTCGTTGGTTATCAAAAACAATTATTAATCGACCATGTATTAGAAGTCTTAAAAGATGAACAAGTATATTTTGTTGAAAATCCAATCTATGAAACGACCAATACATTGTATTCTTTATACTTAACGATGAGATTTATGTGTGAGAATTTTATTTATTTTAATGCTGATGTATTATTTCATCCATTTATTTTAAGAAAATTGGTTAAAGGTGAAAATGCCTCACTATTAATGATAGAGAAAAAAGAAGTTGGTGAAGAAGAAGTTAAAGTTTTAATCGAAAATGACATAATAACTGAAATACATAAACAAATTGATTGTAAAAAAGCTATAGGAGAATTTATTGGGGTAGCAAAGTTTGTTTTAGGAGATTTACCTTCATTTAAAGATTGCTTGGAGTTTGGAGTTTATAATAATCAATCAAATAATTATTTTGAATATGCCGTTAATATGATGGCTCAAGATCGTCAATTGAAAGCAATATATACTGACGGATTACCTTGCATTGAGATTGATTATCCTGAAGATTTAAAGAGAGCAAAAGAAGTCCTGTTCACTGATATTTTAAGCTTGGTTAAATGAAAATATTATTACTTGGGATAAATGCCAGATTTACTCATGTAAATACAGCTTTATATTATTTAAGGCAATCAATTGTTGGTTTACCTTATGATGTTTCGATATTAGAAAAAACAATAAATGATAGTACTTGGGATATCTTGAATGAGATTTATGAAATTACGCCTGATGTGTTATGTTTGTCTTGCTATATATGGAATCAAGATCATATTGAAGCAGTATTACGAGATGTAAAAAAAGTTTTACCAAGCGTTCTTATAGTTTGTGGTGGTCCGGATATTTCTTTTAATAGCAAGAACCGATTAAATGATTTCCCTCAAATTGATTACATAATTCAAGGTGCCGGAGAAAAATCTTTCAGATATTTAGCAGAACAAAATTTTCAGTTTCAACAAAAAATAATTAATATGCCTAATTATTCTTTTTCAGACATACCTCTACCCTATGTAGAAGATGATTTTAATGTATTAAAAAACAGGTATATCTATTATGAAGCAAGCAGGGGATGTCCTTTTAAGTGTTCCTATTGTATGTCTTCACGAGAAGACCAAAAACTTGAAGTAAAAACCTTTGAACAAATAAAATCTGAATTAGATTTCCTGCTTAGTTATGAAAAGTTTAACCCGATTATAATAAAGTTTATCGACCGTTCATTTAATGTTAATTCTGAACTTGCAATTAATATATGGGAATATCTTATATCGATTGATACAATTACTAAGTTTCATTTTGAAATTCATCCTTTATTTCTAAACGATAAACAGTTTGAAGTATTATATAAAACTCCAAATAATAGGTTTCAATTTGAATTAGGTATTCAATCAATTAAAGAAGAAACTCTCTCTTTAATAAACAGAAGTGGTTCTTGGGATGATATAAAGTCAAAAATATTAAAATTAAAGTCTATTCAGACTATAAAACTACATCTAGATTTAATTGCCGGACTTCCTAATGAAACTTTTTTAGATATAATAAATAGTTTTAATGAGATTTTAAAATTAGAACCTGATCATTTTCAACCGGGTTTTCTAAAGTTATTACCGGGTACAGCTTTACTTGATGAAGCAAAAAAGTGGACATATACATATCAGGAAAAAGCTCCTTACAGAGTTTTTTCTTCAAACAGTATTAATTTCACAGAATTACAATTATTTGAAATTGCTGAGAACAGTTTGGATATCTTATATAATTCAAGAATATTAAAACTTTTTTTTTCTAATTTTATAAAAGCTACACATGATCCATTTTCTCTTTTTTTAGAATTTGGTAAATATCTGAAAAAGAATAATATTAATAAATTCTTATCAGATAAAAAAAAGGTTATCTCATTGTTTTATCAATTTATTGAACAGATGATAAATCACAGTTCACTAGAATTTTACAGGGATTGTATTAGATTTGATTGGTTTTGCCAAGCAAGCACTCATTATTATCCTGATGATTTAATGAGTGATTGCTGTGATACATTTAAAATTAATAATTACAATAATTTTAAGAAATATTGGCAAAGTTATACCTTATCGTTAAAACAAGAAAATGAATTAAAAAAAGAAGTTTTTAAAGAAAAATTAAGAAATTTTTGTTTTTTTGCACCAAAAAATGCTTTATTTAAGAATAAATATCTTAATAATGCTAACGGGATTGTCAATATTGATCAAAAACAATTTTTTCTAATCTACTCTTCTGACAATCAATACAAGATAGCTCCTATAGACTTAAACGATATATTTACAGTTCTTTAAAGCTACACAATTCAGAACCATTATTAAGTAAATGAAAATAATAAAGATTAGGAGTGAGAATGTTTAGATTTATTGATGTTATAGGAACTTCTCAAGAAAATTACGAAGAAGCTACAAAAAGTGCAATTAAAGAATTGTTAGACAATCATTTTGATGTGCATTTCTTTAATATTATAGAACAAAGAGGTGCTGTTAGAGATAAGCAGATTGAATTTCAAACTGTACTAAAAGTAGCTGTTAAACAAGATTTACAAAAAAATACTTATAAAAATGATAATGTAAAAACAAATGGTCATGATCCTGTTTGCGAATGGTGTGGAACAGTTATTTTTAAACAAAATTCAAAACAAAATACTGTTGTTTGTAATAGTTGTGGCAGAATATCAAACATCGAAGTAAATTCAAATAAAATAATGTTGAAATAGATAATTTGTCAGTCAAGTTCTAGTATAAATAATTGATATAGTAAATCATATCGATAGTCAAGCTCAGAATTATAAAAATCATTTTTTAGTCTTTGAGGTTTATACTCCCAATGTGTACTTATTTCAGAAAGTCGTTCGACTAACTGCCATTTATGTTCAAAGCTTTCATTTTCTATTTGTTCCAATGCTGAAAATGCCTGTTCTGAAAAATAATTTCTATCTTTTATAAGTTTTAATGATCTTGAACTAACTAACATAGGAGAAAATCTACCATATTTTGCAATTATTGCTTTTGTTTGAAAATGCAAGTCTTTAATTTTATCTAGATCTTGTTTTAATTGATGTGAACTCTGATAACTTTTCCCATTTATGATAGAAAGCCTGTTAATATTTATATCAAGTGTTTCAAGTTTCATCATTACATCAGTAGTGTAAGAGTAATTGGTTGGTTTAAAGACATTTTGATCAAAAACATTTTGCATAAAAAATAAACTGATAAAGCAAATTAACCCGGCAATAACAGGATTTGTAATCCATCCGAAAGCTATCCTTGAAAGGTTTTTATACTGTATATTCCTGGCACCTTTTGCTATTCCGAGTCCGATAATAGCTCCAATTATTGCTTGAGAACTAGAGACCGGGACTAGTGGTAATGTAGGAAAATGAAGCTTAACAAGGAATATTTGCAATGTTTTTGACGAAAAGATAAAGAGAACCAAACTAGAAGACAGAATCGCTATAAAGCCTGTTATAGGACTCATTTTAAAAATAGTCTTACCAACTGTGTGTGCATTGCTGTTAGATTTAGTTAAAATTCCTGCAGCAATTGATAAGCCTCCTAAAAAAAATAATTGCATAAATCCGGTTATGGAAATTTTATTAAACAGTGTTATAGGCGTAAATGGATTTGAATTAACAAACATACCCATCACATTGGCTATGTTGTTTGCACCTAAACTATAAGCTGAAAAAGCTATTAAGATAATAAATCCTAACCGAGTATAATGATCAATGTATAATAAGGATATGGATTTTTTTTCAAAAAACTTCTTAAAGATGAAGTAAAAAATTATTGCTAAGACTCCACTTAAAATCGGAGTGATAAACCAAGTAGTAATAATTTTTATAAGGACATTACTGTCGGTAAAAGAACTGGAAAACAGATTCCATCCTAATATTGCTCCAACTACTGCTTGAGAACTTGATACAGGGATTTTCATTTTTATCATAATAAATAGACTCAAAGCTGCTGCCACTGCTACAGTAAAAGCACCCGAAATTTCATTTATAGCTCCAAGAGATGATAGCGTTTGTGTTGCTCCGGTTCCTTGAAATACAGCACCTAAAATAATAAATATTGAAGCTATGATTGCCGCATACTTAAATTTTAACATTCTGGTGCTTACGGCAGTACCAAAAATATTACCTCCATCATTAGCACCCAAACTCCAACCTAAAAAAAATCCACTTGAAAGTAAAATAAAACCCATATACTACAATTCTCTTTTTATTGTATAAATTACCAGCCTATCCCCCACATCCTGAGAAAAATCTGAAATTTTTTCTACTCCTCTTATAAAATACTTTATATGTAATTTCTGTTGTAAATTTAAATCAGAACGAAAAATTTCACTCTTAAGTCTTTCAGATAAATCATCCGCTTCTTTTTCATAATAAAAAACTTTATGTACATAGTTAGTAACATCATGAATATTAAAGAAAAAAGCTCTAACAGACTTAATAATCTCATCTACGCTATGTGCGGATGCTGAAACAAGTTCTTTAAAATTATCTATAATATCATGCGGTATGTCAGGTTTCTCATTGTAAAAGTCAACTAGAATTTCTTTAATCTGATCAATAACCTCATCTGTTCCTTCCAGGATTGCTAATACATCACCACGATTTTCAGGAATGAGTGTATTTTTATATACATATCTCTCTATTTCCATTCGTAAATCGTCGGCTTTTCTTTCATTTTCACGAACTTTAGTCAATTTTAACTTGCACTCATTATCTTTTTTTTCAAGATAAAACTTTATAAACTGTTCAAATAAAATGCTACTTTCTGAGACCAAATTTAAGAATTGGTCAATCTTTAACTCTAAACTTTGTATCTTTTTTAGCAGTGCCATTTAATACCTCATGAAGTTTTTAGTTTGTGCTTTAAATATCCATGTCTTACACCGTGTGCTGAAATTCTCATTTCTTTTGTATTAAGTTTATTTATTAAATAACAGTTAATTGCAATTCCAAATGCTAAAATATCCGCCCTGTCAGGGTTTAATCCAATAATTTGATTCCTATTTCCTAAGGGGGTTTTATGTAGAATTTCTAGAACTGTTAAAAAATCATTTAATGTTACTGATTTTAAGTGAATTAATTGTTGATTAAATTTAACTATCTTATTTTGAACCATATAAGTCGTTGTATTTGTACCACCGACACAGTAAGTAATTAAATCTGAACTAAAAAATATATCCTCAATAATCAAATACTTATCTAAGTAAAAACTAAGTGTTGATAAAAAGTCTTTTACATCCTCAAATTCAGAAATGTCTTTTTTAAATTCATTAAGCAAATGAACAGCTCCCACTTTATAACTTGTTGAAACTATTTTTTCATTGAGTTCAAAAATTATCTCGGTACTTCCTCCTCCAATATCAATAACTTGATACTTTTTATCTGATTCTATACTTTTATATGCATAAAAAGCTTCTTCTTCAGGAGACAATATCTGCAAATCAATACCTGTCTGTGATAGTACTTTATCAATAAAAACATAAGCATTATCAGCCTTTCTCAAAGCTTCAGTCCCTATGATAAAAATATTATCTAAATTAGATTGTTTCAAGGCATGATAAAGGTTTAAAA
>CAZJNG010000072.1:0-8977 GCA_964547265.1 uncultured Candidatus Cloacimonadota bacterium
ACTTCTTGTGATAAGTACATCAAAAATTTTTGTGCCTATTATATTATCATGTGATTTTAAAAGTATTTTTTCAGCATAAGGATTTGCTAGTTTTATAACTCCTTTATTGTCGATAGAGATTAATCCTTCAGATACAGAAATAAAAGTAGATTTAAAGAAGAACTCATTTTGTTTAAGCTTTTTTTGAGTATTGTATTTATATATAGCCAATTCAACAGTTATTATCAGTTCTTTTGTTTTGAATGGTTTTAAAATGTAGCCAAAAGGGTCAGTACATCTTGACCTTTCTATAGTTGACTCATCATCCATACCGCTGATAAAGATGATGGGTATGTCTATAACGGCTTTAATTCTTTCTCCTGCTTCAATTCCATCCATATATCCACTAAGTTGAATATCCATTAGGATTAAATCAGGTAATAACTCAGGTGCTTTGTACACTACTTCTTCGCCTGTAGAAAAGACTGCTATTACATCATAATCAAACTCAACTAATATTTCTTTTATAGTTAATTGCATTAACTTGTCATCATCAACTACAATTATTCTTCCCTTACTCATATATGCTCCTTTATTCAATAGATTAATAATAAACATTAAAGATAATTTGTCAATAATTTTTATTGACAAATTTGATTAATTATTTAAAATTCGTATAAAGGAGAGCCTATGAAAAAGTCAATTATGATTGTAATGTTAGTTCTGTCAATAAGTTGCTTACTGATTGCCATGACTGAAAAGTTTGTTGTAAGTATCCCTGATTTATCAATGGAAGAGATTCAGCATTTAATATCTCAAGGATATGATATTGCTTATGTTAATCCTCAAAAAGAAATTCATCTGGTTGTGACTCAACAGCAGTATGATAAGCTGGTACAACAGTATCAAATTTTAGAAATAGTAACTACAGAAAAGGAACTAAAAAATAATTTAAAATCTTCGTATGAACTAAATGGAAGGATAATTAACGGTTATCATTTTTATTCTGAAATAGTAGAAATTCTTCATCAATATGAAGAAAACTATCCGGATATTTGTCAAGTTATTGAGCTTGGTCCAACTCAGGGGAAGATTTATTTTGACAGTGGTAACGATAATTATGAACAGTTTAATCATACTGTCTATGCCTTGAAAGTATCTGCAAATATAAATGATATAGTCGATAAGCCGGCATATTATTTTTTTGGAGGTCATCATGCCAGGGAACCACTTTCAGCTGAGGTTTGCCTTACTATAATGGAAGACTTAATCACTTCTTACACTAATATTGATGATGAAGAGCAGCTTATTAATCAAGCACAGATATGGTTTGTTCCTGTTGTAAATCCTGATGGTCATGAAGTTGTTTTATCTGAAATGGATATTTGGCACAGAAAAACAATTTTCGATAATAATAACAATGGAGAGCTTGACTTAAGTCCGGGTTCTTACGGATATAACATTGATGGAATTGACCTAAATAGAAATTATGAGTATATGTGGGGAACATCCGGTGTATCATTTAGTTATAATCACCCAACTTATCCGGGTACTCATCCATTCTCTGCTGTTGAGACTCAATATATAAAGAATTTATTTGACCAAATATCTTTTGTTGCCGGTATAAGTTATCACACTTATGGGAACTATATTTTATATCCTCTAGGATATGCTTATGGAAAGACTTCATATAATCAAGCCACAATTGCTTCATTAGCTGAGGAAATGGCAGCACTTACTTATACTAATGCTAGTTATACTCAAACCTATAATCCAATGCCTGCATGGGAACTTTATCCTTGTTCAGGTACAAGTGAAGATTACTATTATTTTTCAAATGCTGCTTTAGCTTACACATTTGAGTTAGCGACCACCTTTATTCCTGATGCTCAACAGGTACAAGTTGTGTGTCAAAATAATCTTCCGGCAGCAAGACTGATACTTTCGAGACATCAGAGTAGATTTTTAACAGGTTTAGTTACATCTGCCGAAACAGGAGAACCTGTGAAAGCAGAGATTTTTGTTTATCCAAATGATCTTAACAATCAGGAAAGAGCATCGATTTACTCAAATGAAGAGTTTGGCAGGTATCATTATGCACTTTTACCCGGTCAATACCAGTTAAAGGTTGTTTCTGATTCATATCAAACCTTTATCACAGATTTTGAAATATATGATGAACAACCTACAATTATCAATGTCGAGCTTGAAAATGTGCAATATATAAATCTTAATTTGAACCTTGCAATGGCAGGAAATGCAAATCAATCAAGAAATTTTGCAAACTGTATTCTTTTTGTACAACATAGCCGAATTGATACTTTATTTACAGATAATCTTGGACAGGTTCACTTAGAAAATATTACACCCGGAGAAATTTTATTAACTGCTGTTACTAATGATTTAAATACATTTACTTCTTCTATTGAGCTCTTACCTGAAAATAACAATCAGAATGTCACTGTTTATTTTAATGATTATGACATACAAGATTGGTTCGATGATTTATCTCTTTGGAATGCAATAAACTGGACTATCAGTAACAACGAACAATATATAGGCTCAAGTTCTGCATGTTTGTCAAATTATAGTCATATTAATAGTTTGACAACGATAAATCCGCTTTTCAGTAATCCTAATGAAAATGTATATATCAGTTTCATGGCAAACTTTGGAAGTACTTTGCAGGTAAATAATTATATAGAATTTTATGTTTCAGATGATTTGATTAATTGGGATTCTATTGCTCAGATTCATCAAACTGATGTTTTAAATATAAATAATGGATGGCAACATTACGATTTTATTATACCTGGTAATATATATCCTCAGTTATATTTCAGATTTAAATTAGTTAGAAACCCAAGTAATGAAGCGATGTTATCAAACTTCTATCTTGATTTATTCTGTGTTAGTATTGGTGATGTTCAAGTTACGGAGCAAAATTTAACAGTACAACCACAAGATAAAATTAATGTTAGTGTTTATCCTAATCCATTTAACCCTGAAACTACAATTGAATTTTCTTTAACAAAAAAATCTGTCGTTGTTTTAAATATTTATAATGTTAAGGGACAATTGGTTAATACCTTGATAAATGATGAGCTTGTAAAGGGTAAACATAAAATAGTTTGGAACGGTACAAATAAGAATAGCAATCCACTTGCCTCCGGAATGTACTTTTATAAATTACAATCAAAGGATAATCAAGTGTATGGTAAACTGATATTACTTAAATAATCAATAAAAGTAAATTGGTACAGTCGTTAATCTGACTGTACCAATTATAAATCCTCTGTATTTTTGTTAAAAATCTAATCTTAACTGAGTTCCTACATAAAGCATTGAACCTTGTTTGTTGCCATTTCTGTCTTTCATATTATCAACTAAACCTATTTCAGGAACTATTCTGAGTTTGTCTGCTCTAATGTTTGCTTGAACATAAAATGCCATTTGAGCATCATCTTCTTTATAGTATTCATTAGATGAAGAAGCATAGCCTACACCGGTGTCTATTGTCATATTAGGTTGAACTGTATATGCAAACTGAACAAATCCACCGAGAGTTGATGTGTTTTCTGTTTTACTTTGTTCTGCTACAGCGAGATTTGCAGGTCCTTTATAACCCATATTACCTGTATTAGAACCATAATTTAGTTGCCCTTTAATAAGCATCGGATTGGCTTTGTATTCTACAGTGTTTGATATTAACCAAGAACGAGTTACATAGTCAAACTCATGAGCATCTTTATTATAATTAACTTGTTGGAAAACAAATGTAGGCATAATTTTAATATCATCTAATTTGAAATTGTAACCAATATTGATTCTTGGGATTAATTCATCAATCTGAAGCTTATCAAGTTTTCTGTGATCTACAAATTTAGGTTTGATTAATGAAGCATAGAAACCATTATTAAATTCAATTTTAACTTGTGGATTTCTTGAGCCATCGACTGCACCATAACCAATAAGTCCGTTATCATTTCCCCAAACTTGTGATGCATATTGATTTGTACCGTCGTTATCTTGACCGATTAATAAACTCCATGAAGAAAAATTATACTTTGCATATAAAAGTCTTAAATTAACACTTGAACTTGCACCATACTCAACTTTACCTGTTACATTGTCTTTTTTAAAGTTTACACCAAATCTACTGTTGCTCTGAAGGTTATAGTTTAATTTCAATCTTGATTCTCCAAGTTTTGAATAATCCTCATCTTCATTTTCATAAAAGAAACCCATTCTGACACTACCATAAGGTGTGATTTGTGCAAAACAAGTTACAGCCAACATTACTAAACTTACGATTAAAATGATTTTTTTCATTCATTCCTCCATATCTTTTTGTTTTAATTATATTATTTGGTTTTTAAAAATAAATTAGTGAATTATTAATTTGTTGTTAATATTCGCCAGATAAAAGATTGTGTACATAATCTTGATTATAATTTGTATAATCATAATGACCGGTATAAATTAGTGTTTTACTGGTATCTAACTATTAAATCCTATATTTTCAATATTTTAGATAATTGTACACATTAACCGAAATATCGGTGACCTCCAGGATGCTTTTTCCCTCTTGGAGGTCACTTAAATATTAGCGGTTTTATATTACTGAGATTGTGTTGTTTAACCTGTGATAAATATATTGAAATTATATTCTCTTAAGACGGTTGTTATGATAATTTTTAATGATTAATATGATATTTGGTTATAAAAATGATTAACTGAATTAAAGCTCATTCAAAAAACATAAAAAAACGGAATTTTTAAAGTAGAAAGTTACATCTATCGGAAAAATGAATTAAAAATTTCATTGGAATAGTATTTGCTTTAAGAAGTTATTATGTTATGGAGAAAGTAAATGATAGAGATAAAAAATTTAGTAAAGCATTATGGAGAAATAAAAGCTGTTGATGGTGTTAGTTTTTCAATACGAGAAGGCGAGATAACCGGCTTTCTAGGACCAAATGGAGCCGGAAAATCTACAACCTTGAAAATGATAACAGGCTATTTGAAACAAGATTCCGGGAATATTTTCATAAATAATCAGGATATCAATGAGCATGATATGGAAGATTATGATTTTCGTAGAGATATTGGGTATCTTCCTGAAACAAATCCCTTATATCAAGATATGCTGGTATATGATTTTTTACATTATATTGCTAGAATTAAAGAAGTTAATTATACTGAAATTGATCAAAGGATACTTTTTGTAGCAGACAAGTGTTCAATTAGAGACAGGTTATCTCAACCGATCGGCACTTTGTCAAAAGGTTTGAAACAAAGAGTAGGTCTTGCTCAGACAATAATTAATGATCCGAAAATATTAATTTTAGACGAACCAACAGTTGGACTTGACCCAAATCAAATTTTAGATATTAGAGCTTTGATTAAAGAATTAGGAAAAGAAAAAACAGTGATTTTGTCCAGTCATATTTTACAAGAAGTTCAGGCTGTTTGTGATAGAATTATTATAATAAATCAAGGCAAGATTGTTGCTGATACTACTAAGGAGCAGTTACTAAATCAGATTAGCAACAAACATGTTATTCATTTAATTGTAAATCAAGAGATTAGTCGAGATATTTTAAATGAACTAGGTAATCAATTCTCCGTTCAAGAACAGAATAAACTTACAAACAGTCATAAGTATATTTTAGAATGTATAAGTAAATCTGATATAAGTGTTGAAAATAATTATGAGTTACAAGAAAAGATTTTTGATACATTATCAAAATTCAACATAAAAATTTATGAGTTTTATGTGGAAGTAAAAAAACTGGAAGAAGTTTTCCATTTATTAACAAAATAGTCGGAGTTTTAATGAATAAAATATTATTAATTACAAAAAATGAATTGTTACAGTTTTTTTCTGGATTATCGGCATATATATTTTTATTGGTCTTTACGGCAATTATCTCATGGTTTTTTGCAATGCCTTTATTTGTTAATAATATAGCTGGTCTGAATAGCTTTTTCAATACAGTTCAGTTGTTGTTTATTGTTTTTCTTCCGATAATTACAATGAACTTACTAGCAAAAGAAAAGCAAATTGGTACTATGGAATTACTTTATACTATGCCTTTGAAAGTAAACGAGATTATAATCGGAAAGTTTCTATCGGGTATTGTCATTGTAATGATTTCTTTATTTCCAAGTATAGTATTTTTATTAACAATTCTTAGTATTGGAGTAAATGTTGATTTAGGAATAATTTTTTGTGGTTATTTCAGCCTTTTCTTAACCTCTTCATTATACTGTTCCATAGGAGTATTTTCCGGAGTACTCTCTGGCAATCAGGTAATAACATTTGTATTATCATTTATTATCATCTTGTTTTTGTTTTTATTGGATAATATTTTATTTTTTTTACCCATTTATCTAACACCTTTCTTTCAATATCTAAGCATTACATGGCAAAACTCTAATTTAATTAAAGGAGTTATTGATTCAAGGGTTATGGTTTATTTTTTTAGTTTAATCTTTGGATTTTTATGGCTTTCAGTAAATATTCTTGAAATAAAAAGAAATAAGTAAAGGTAGATTTTATGAGTCACTTAGATACATCATTAAGAAGGTTAATAATAATTGTTATATTAATAATTATTAATATTTTATCTTTGTATTTCTATATCAGGATAGATTTAACAAAAACTAAAGCTTATACTTTATCAAGAGCTACAGTGACAACCTTTAATGATTTAGAGGATGTAGTGAGAATTAGGTTGTTTATATCAAAAAATCTACCTGCTCAATTAAATTCCATAAAAAATTACACAAATGATTTATTGACTGAATATGCTACGATTTCAAGAGGTATGGTTCAGTATGAGTTTATTAATCCTGAATCAGAAGAAAAGTTTAAAATGGAGGCTGATAAAGTAGGTATTCCTTCAATCTCAGTTGAGGTTTATGATAAAGATAAAATGGAGCTTAGAGATATATATTTAGGTATGTCAATCGTTTATGGTTCAAAAAATGAAATCATTCCTGTTATTCAGGATACTGAAGGCTTGGAATTTCTACTTACTAATACAATAAGAAATATGTCGGGAAAGCAAACAAGATTGATAGCATATTTTCAACCATTAAGCGAAGAAGAACAAGTTTATTATGCTGGTAAACAACTCCCAATGCCGGCAAATATTGCTGTTTTGAATAAGATGGTTTCAAGTTTTTCAGTCTTTGACAGAACTGATTTGGTCTTTCCTTTACCTGAATCAACTGATTTATTGATAGTTAATGCAGTTAAAGACTCTTTAACAGACACTCAGTTATTTAACATTGATCAGTTTATAATGAGTGGAAAACCGGTGATGATTTTTCAAGACAGGTATGTGGCTGATATAAATATGCCAAATGCGATATTGTTTGATAATAATTTAATTTCCTTGCTAAGACATTATGAGATATTTATTAAACCGTCTTTAGTTTTAGATGCTTCTTGTTTTCAGTTAACTAGAAATGTTAATCAGTCCGGCACAATTGTTCCAACAAGTTTTGATTATCCTTTTTTCCCTTTTATAAAAACCTTTTCTGACAGTTTACTCATTCATAAAAATATAAACTACCTTTATACTTATTATTCTTCAGAGGTTGTTTTTTCAAATAGAAACAATAATTTATCAGTAGTTCCGATAATTTCAACCTCAAACAATTCATTCGAGATGACAGGTTCTCCTGTCGGTAATGGTTTTGAACTTGATACCGACTTTAGAAAATATTTGAATATGGATTTTTATCAATCATTTAATCACAAATCTAAACATATTGCTAACCTGTTTTTAGGATATTATTATAGTTATTTTAATGGTAAAGTAGTTAATTATCCAAATTTTAAAAGTTATACTGACAGTGGAATAGTATTTGTGGCCGGTTCTACTAGTCTCTTAACGAATGAATTACTACAAAACTCACAGAATAATGCTGCAATAATTTTAAACATTATTGATTATTTAACCGGAGAGCCTGATTTTATCAACATGCGAAATAGAAATATAGCTTTTAGTCCGATTAAAGAAATGAGCAGAACTGAAAAACAATTTATTAAATACATCAATCTATATTTTCCTTCGATTATTGTTTTAATTATTGGACTGGTTTTTTATCTAATAATGCAAGTTCATAAACAACATATAAAAGATAAAGTAGAAAAAGAAAATAAAAAATAATGAAAAGAAAAAGATTTACAACTATTATTCTGTTAATTGTCATGATTGGTTTAATCGGATTAGTTTTTTATGCAAAAATGAATAAGCCAACTCAGAAAAGGGTTCCTTTTTTTAATATAAAAACTGATGATGTTCATGCTTTTTCGCTCTCAAGAACAAGAATCAATCATAAGAATTTGCAGAAGATTTTACCTGATTCTTTATATATAGAAAAGATTGATTCAGAATGGTTTATAACTTATCCTACCAAGAGAACAGTTAATAAGAAAAGATTAGATTTCTTTTTAAATGATTTTTTAAAAATTCATAGATTTGGCAAGATTCTTACAACAAATCCGATGAATTTTGATTATTATAATGTATCAGAACTTCGAGGTAATAGAGTTGTAATTTTTGATAAAAATAATAATATTATTGATGATATTTATCTTGGTTTGGCAGACTTAACCTCTTATGGAGCTGTTAGAAGAAATCATGAGAATATTGTTTATGAGCTTGCGATGAATCTTAGCTATGATTTAAGTCCGAGTATGTCTGTATGGAGAGAGAATTATATAGTTTACTTTAATGCTAGCGAAACAGACTCAGTAAGAGTGAATTTTTCTTCTTCAAGCTATACATTGATAAATAATGATACTCAATGGTTTTATCAGGATGATTATAATTTATTTCCATTGACTAATGCTCATAAGGCATTTACAAGTGCTATGATACAGTTAGAAAACTTAACGACTTATAGTTATCTTGATGATTTATGGGATGAATATAAGTCATATTTTGATAAACCGATTCTAGAAATTAATATCTTTAAA
>CAZJNG010000073.1:0-8956 GCA_964547265.1 uncultured Candidatus Cloacimonadota bacterium
TGCAATTAATCCTAAATTGTCTAATCTTCTTGATTTCATATCTACTCCTTATTGCTTAATATTGACGAGTTTGCAATAAGTCAGAATTAAGCTCAAATTTGTCATCATAGTTTGTCGAGAAGTCTTTTTTTTCAATAGAATTATGAGATTTCTCCACGCTGTCGAAATGACAGTGTAGATGCTTTTTGCGAACTTGTCAATATTGATTATTCTAAATATATTAACTATACATCACGATGAATTAAATAATGCTTTATAAATATTTTAGGGTGCGGAATGTGAGATATAATCAACTCAACTGATATTAAAATTTTATAATCATGATTGAAAAATAAATATATCTAATTGAATAATAATAGATTAATTAGAAATTTGATTTTTTTACAGCGGAAAGTCAGATATACTATTTCAAAAGGTTAAATAGTCGGTAACCGGACGGTTCGTTCGGTCTGTCATTATCAACACAGTGCTTATTCAATCACACTAACGCTTAGATTGATAAAAGTTCTTTCGAAGGCTAGCCCAACATTTCTATAAAACTTTCCAGTCTGAGTTTACTTCGGGCATCGAGTTTTTGAGGTTGGTCTGCTTCTAATTGTAATATAGGTAATTGTATATGTTTTTTGAAAGAGATATAGTCTAGTTGTCTGTGGCAAAATGATTGAGTGTAGGAAATTATACCATCAATATTTCTTTGAGTTATAGCATTAATTATATCCTTGATTCTGTCAAAAACTGAGTAAGGATATGTAAATTTAAAATATTGATCTACAATATCTTCCACTATATGAAACATTGAAAATTGTCTTTGTACCTCATTAAATACTACTCTTGCATTTGAATCTTCTATGAAATCATAAAGGTCTTCAATGATAGGCGGTACTCCAACATAAGCAAGTCTGACAATATTATTGCTTTGCTCTAAACTTGTTCTTTTTTCTGCTAATCTTAGGAAGTTATCTAGGTCTTTTTCATATTTTATATAATCTCCATTGAAATCTGATGATGATACTAACCAAAGATGATTTTCAAAAGAAGTCACTAAATTTTCTTTCCAGGTCATTTCATCTAATATTATTAGTTTTTTACGAATTATATCAAGTTTTTTTTTTATCTTTTGAGTTTGTTCTCTGGTAACCTTAAAGTAATCTTCCAGTTTAGTTATTTCTTTGTCTAACTGATTTTTATCTTTGTCAAAAGGATATGAAAAAGGAAGAATAGTTTTGTTTTCATCTGATAAGATTGACATCAGAGAGTGAGTGTTTGAACAGTCACCTTGAACAATACCAATAATCATATCAATGTCGGTACTGTTTATAATTGAGTACATTCCCTTAATCCAGGCACAAATATTTCTAGGAAAAGAATTTAACTCAGCTTTTTGGACTTGATTAGCAGGATTGTTTTGAATAAATATATTGTTTAAATCAACAGGTATATTTCCTCCGGCAAAAATTACTTCAACAGGCAAGGAAGTAGTAAATCCAACCTTCATTAATCCTCCTCAACAGTAAGTAAAAGATATTCCGTTTCTAATTCATCTTTTTCGAGTGAAAGCTTGTCTATGTTTGATTTGAAAAAATCTATTTGCTGATTTGTTTGAATTACATTTACTTGATTGCTATAAAAATCTTGATTTTGGTACTTCTCATGTAAAGCGTTAATCTCTTTTTCAGACTCTTTGATTTTTTGTTCAATTATGTGGATATCATTTAGAAGTTTATTGATTATGTATTGATTTGGTTTTTTCTTTTTGGGAGGTTTATTACTTAACTCATTGCTTGGTGGAGTATTATCTTTTGGTTGGATTTCTTCGGTAAATATTACATTTATTATTTCTTCCAAATCACCTTCAAAAGTCTGCATTTTCTTATCTTTTATGATCCAGTACTTATTTGTGATAGTCTGAATGAAATACCTGTCATGAGAGACTAATAATACTGTACCATCGTAATTTTTTATAGCGTTTTCTAGTGATTGAATCATTGTAATATCTAAATGATTTGTTGGCTCATCAAGAATAAGCAGGTTAGGTTTTTCATGAATTATTCTGGCAAGATAAAGTCTTGATTTTTCTCCACCACTAAGATATTCAACTTTTTGCTCGACTAGGGTATCAGTAAAACCAAACTTTGCCAGGTAAGACATCACATAACCAAAAGTTTCAGCAGGAACAAGCTCCCAAATCGTTTCTAAAACAGTTAAACTTGTATCTAAATCTATATGATTTTGGTCAAAATATCCAATACTCAAGTTATATCCTGTCCAAACTTCACCTGACAACTGAGACATTTCATCATTTAAAACCTTTAAAAGCGTAGTTTTACCTGAACCGTTAGCACCGACGAGACATATCTTATCTTTATAGTGCAGGTTTAGGTTTATGTCTTTTATAAGAGTGTTTTCAGGAAAACCAATGCTGATATCTTTTAGCCTGTAAATGTCGTTTCCGCTTCTGTTTTCGCTGTTAATATTGAGCTTAAATGTTTTTTCTTTGCTGTCAAGTTCAATCTTTTCCATACGATTGAGCATCTTAAGTCTAGATTTAGCTTGATTAACTTTTTGCCCTGCCATGTTTTTTCTGATGAAATCTTCAGTTCTTTCGATAAGTTTTTGTTGTTGAGAATATTGTCTTTTTAAGACCATTTCTCTTTCTTCAGATTGTAAAAGATAAGCAGAAAAATTACCTGTATAAGTATAAATTGTTTTGTTCTTTAGCTCATAAATTATATTCACTGTCTGGTCGAGCAGATACCTGTCATGAGAAACTATAAGATAACCACCATTCATATTTTTCAAGTATTTAATAAACCAGTCAACAGTGTTTAAATCAAGATGATTGGTTGGTTCATCAAACAAAATAAAATCATATTTATTTAATAAAATCTGTATTAATCTTATACGAGTCTTTTCACCACCACTGAAATCATTTAACTTTCTGTAATAATCTTCAGGCATAAAACCAAAGGTATATAAAAAAGATTTTATCTCATTTTCATATGTGAAACCACCTAGCATTTCATATTCTAATTGTATCTTGTCGAGCTCAGTAAGAGTTTTTTCATCATGACTTGTTTCTAACTGCTTTTCTATTGATTGTAGTTGTTTTTTCTTACTAATCAGGTCTTGTCGTGCATTGTATAAACAATCCCATAAAATTTCATCAGGCGAGAATACAAAGTCTTGTGAGAAATAACCTACAGATGATTGTTTCTTTTCATGATTGTTAAACAGGTTTTTTTTATCTTTAGCAATATGAACTTCACCCTTGTACGGAGCTAGTATTCCTGCAATAATCTTAAATAATGTACTTTTTCCACAACCATTTCTTCCAATTAAGCCTGCTCTGCAATTTTTGTCAAAACTCAAATTTATATTTTCAAACAATAACTTATTTCCGTAATCATGTGCTACTTGATTTAAACTAATAATACTCATTTTAATTCCTGAATCATATTTTTAGACAATAAAAATGGATGTATATTTCTTGTCAAAAGAAAAACTATTTTTTGTTTTATAATAAAAGGACCGGGTAGTGGTGACACATCGAAGGTTTTGCTTAAGGCTGCTTTCTTCCGAACCTGACCTGATTCACAATCTTCAATTGCACCGTACCCGGCTAAAACATAAAAAAAAATATTGATTAACGTGTAAAGAAAAAAATAAATTTTTTAAAATTTCAAGAAATTCTTGAACTTGATTTTTAAAAAAATAAATTATTTTTAAAAAAAATAAAAAAAGTAATTGACAAAAAACTGTTATCATGTACAATTTTAATTATAGGAGGTGGATAATGAATAAAAAGATAATAGTTATCCTGACAATTTTAGTAGTAACAGGTATAATGTATGCACAATCATTTACCAATAATCTGAGGATTAATGGTTTTTTAAGTCAAGCTTATTTAATGAGTAGCGGTAATGACTTTATTGTTTCAAATTCAAAAGATGGTTCTCTTGAATTAAATGAAGCAGGGTTGGCAATATCTTCACAGGTGAGTCCGAAATTAAGAATTGGGATGCAGATTTTAGGCAGAGATTTTGGTGATTTTGGAGAAAATGCTGTTAATATTGACTGGGCTTTTGCTGATTACAGATATAGAGACCATTTAGGCTTTAGGTTTGGAAAAGTTAAAATGCCTTTTGGATTATATAATGATGGTAGGGATACAGATATTTTAAGACCTACTGTATTTTTACCGCAATCAGTTTATGATGAGCATTATCGTCCTTACTATTTAGCATATCAGGGAGCAGGGATATACGGTAATATTCCAATGGGTTCATTTCTTGGTTCTTTAGACTATAATTTATATTATGGTTCACAAAATTTAGATCGAAATGAGTTGATTGTTTCTGTAACTAATGGTGTTGCTAATAGCTTGATTTTATATGCAGGAAATTCTATTCGTCAAGAGCTTATTGGTCAAGGACTCCCTGCCGAGACTGCTTCAGCCTTAGTCACAATCACTCCCACAAGCTACACTGATGCAAAAACTACATCACTGTATGGCGGAACTGCTTTCTTAACCACTCCGTTTGGATTAAGGACAGGATTTTCATACCTAAGGCTTGGACTTGATTTTTATTCAGAAGAAACTCCCTTATCTGTTAATCTAGATTCTATTAATCCTGAAGAATCATTTTATATATCAAATATTCGAGATGGTGGCATACCTGTGAGATATGCTTTATCAGGCGAGTACACATTTGGAAGCTTTTTATTTGCCTCTGAATATTCATTATATACCTTAAAACAAACATTTTATGATAATAAGGGTAAAGAATTTTTGGATTTAGAAAGAGATGATCTTGGTTATTATCTGATGTTTGCTTATTCATTATTTGATGACAGGCTTACAGCATCTTTTGTTTATGATTATGCTGAAATAGACAGAATTGACATCAAGGTAGAAGATAATAAGATTGATTTTCTCGCAACTGAAAAAGATACCTGGAAGAATGAAAGAAAAGATTATGGTTTTGGTCTTAGATACGATTTAGACTTTAACTGGTCATTTAAAGCAGAGTATCATATAGTCGATGGTTATGCTAAAGTTTATTCTGAATATCTTAATCCATATAATAATGATGCAAAAGATGCTAAAAAATCTTGGACTTATGGTCTTTTAAAAGTTTCATATAATTTCTAAAAAGGAGAATCAAATGTATAAGAATATTTTAATGACTATAATCTTAGCATTCATAATGGTAGGCTTAAATGCTGATTTAGCAATTATTGTAAACAAATCAAATACAATAACTGAAATATCTCAGTTAGATATGCAAAATATTTATTCGGGTAAAAAAACCACTTGGGATGACGGAAAGCCAATAGAAGCTGTATTTCTTACGAGCAATCAAGCTACTGATATTTTCTTGAAAGATGTGATAAAGAAAACATTGCCACAATATACAAATTTTTGGAAAAAAGCAGTTTTTACCGGTACAGGAAATCCACCTAAGGAGTTTAGCTCTGCGGAAGAAATGAAAAAGTTTGTTTCAACAAACCCTAATGCGTTAGGGTTTATTAGTAGTTCACAATTAGATAATACATTAAAACAGATAGAAATTAAATGAGGTAAATAATGAAGTACAGATTTGGAATCAAAGGGAAAATATATCTTATTGCTTTAATAATATTAACAGGTTTTTTTGCAACAACAGTTTTTATTTTTATTTCAAATACCATCTTAACACGAAATATTAATATGGTTAATCAAAATTATTTTCCCTTATCTGTGCTTTCTTCTGAAGTTCTTAATGAGTTTAATATGCAAATTAAAGCTTATGAAGATGCTATTTTTATGGGCGATGTAGATGCTGTTGAACTTGCAAATGATTACGGTAAAAGTATAAAATCTAAGTTTGATGAAATGATAGAAATTGCAAACTTTAATCAGCAAATCAGCTTAGATCTCCAACAAATTTATAAAAATTTTAATGAGTTTCTTGGAATATCATCTGTTTATTTTATGCGAGTTGCCGAAGGTGATGAGTCTGGAGAAGTACGCAATAGAATTCAAAAAAGTTATCAAATACAAGAAATTTTAAATACAGAACTTGATAGCTTTAATACCTTTATAAAAAAAGAGTTACAATTAAGACTCAATCAACAGCAAAGAAGATCAACCAGAAATATATGGCTCAATTTTTCCTTTTTTGTCATAATATCAATATTTTCCTATTTCATAACATCATTTGTTGCAAATAGAATAATAGTCAAACCTGTTAAAAGAATTGTTGAAATGGTTAAAGAATTGGCAAAAGGTGAAGGAGATTTAACTTGTCGATTGTCTCTTGAAACCGATGACGAGATTGGTGATTTATGCCGGTGGATGAATACATTTATATCAAATATGCAAGTAATGATAGCAAATATAAAAACATCCAATGATAGTTTGCAAAATTTCTCTAAGCAACTTAATGCTCTGTCTGAACAGATGTTAAATGATGCTTCTGAAATGAAATCAGAATCAGAGTCTGTATCAAACAATTCAATATCCATATCAGAGCAAGTTGTCTATATTTCAGAATCCTCTGAAAATACAGCTGATAATATGCACTCTTTCGTTAGCAATGCTGAAAAAGCATCATTAAACTTGATAGATGTTGCTAATGATTCTGATGAAATAACAAAAATTGTACAAGAATCTGTTGAATCTGTATTTGAAATTTCTAATAATATTAATAAAATTTCTATGAATATTAATGATGTTGTTGACCGAATAAATAGCTCTGCTTCATCTGTTGAAGAGTTAAGCTCTACTTTAGTTGAAGTTAAAAAACAAACTGAAGATGCAAATAAAATAAGCACACAAGCAACTCAAAAAACCATACATACAGTTGAGGTTATGACCAATTTAACAAATATAGCAAACGAGGTAAGTAAGGTAGTTCAATTTATCTCAAATATTGCTGATCAGACTAATATGTTAGCTTTAAATGCAACAATTGAAGCAGCAAGTGCCGGAGAAGCCGGAAAAGGTTTTGCTGTTGTTGCTTCAGAAGTTAAAGAACTAGCTAAACAGACTGCTGATGCAACAGAAAGAATTACTAATCAAATTGATGAAATGGTTAATGCAACACAAATTGCATTTAGTACAACTAAAGAAATTGAAGAGATAATGCTAAAGATTAATCAGTTTAATAATAATATTTCATTGAGTATAAAAGAACAAACAAATGCAACTCAGGAGATTAATTATACCGTTAATGATATAGCTAAGCGTTCCAATGAAATGAATTCATTTGCAAATAAAATAAATGAACTTGCAAGGAAGACTGAATCACTTACCAAAAAAGCAGATGATGAAGTAAAAAATATATCTAAAGCTATCAAAAATTCAGCAAAGGATATTAAAACTTCAACTGATAAGAGTCAGTTAGCATATACTGAAGTTTCAAATATTTCTGATAATTCTCTGTTAATCAAGAATGCAATCTACGAAATAAGTAATAAAATTAATCACATTTCTTCAATTTCAAATAAAAATTCTGATTCTGCAATGGTAACTAATGCTACTGCAAAAAGTTTAAAAGATGTTGCAAATGAATTAGATAAGTTAATAAATAGATTTAAAATTTAAAAATACTTGACATAATACTGAATATCAATTATTTATAACATATTAAAACTGGAGGTTGATAATGAAAAAAGAGGATTTGGTAAAGTACATATCTGAAGATACAAAAGTTACAAAAATTCAGGCAAGAAAATCTATTGAAGTCATTTTAAATTGTATTACAGAATCTTTAAAAGCAGATGAAAAAATATCATTTACCGGTTTTGGTACTTTTAAAGTTTCTCATCGAAAAGCCAGAAATGGTTTTAATCCAAAAAGCGGAGAGAAAATTATAATACCTGCAACTGATGTTCCTGTTTTTAAAGCCGGTAAAACCTTAAAATCTTTTATTTAAGATTTTTTATTGATTAGAATTTATTAAAGTTAGATAGGCTATATATCCTTGTTAAGGATATGTATGATTATTTTAATTGATAGAATAAAATATAGTTTAAGAAAGACTATTTAATTTTTATCCTACTAGAAATATCTTGACCAAAAAATGCATATTTTATAACAGGTTAATAAAATCACTTTATTGGAGGAATTTTTGCATTTTTTGATTACATTATTTGCATTGGGGGTTTTAGTAGCGGTTCATGAGTTGGGTCATTTTTTAGCAGCCCGATTTTTTGGTGTAAGGATAGATAAGTTTTCTATTGGTTTTGGACCTAAGATTTTTAGTTTTAAAAAAGGTCAAACAGTGTATGCTTTATCTTTGATTCCTTTGGGTGGCTTTGTTAAAATGAAAGGAGAAAATCCTGAAGTAGATAATGAAGATGTAATTATTAATAATGACTTTGATAGTTTTAAAGCTAAAACATGGTGGAAAAGAGCTGTAATTGCTTTTTCCGGTCCTTTTTTTAATATTCTTTTAGCAATCTTTTTATTTTTTGTTTCATATTCAGTTGGAAAATATTATAGTGATTTTGCTCCAATCATCTATACAGCAGATGTACCATATACAGATTATTTTAAACAGAATGATAAGATAATATCAATCAATGATAAAGAAGTGAAAGGTTGGACAGATATTTATAGGCTCGTTGAAGAGCAGAAAACTAATAAATTTATAATTTTTAATCATGATTCTAACTTGTCATCTGTTGAAACCGAAGAAATTTCCGTTTTTATCGAAGATAAGCTTACATTTTTTAATTCACTTTATCCGGTTACCGGTACTGTAATCGGGGAAGTTAGTCCCGGTATGCCCGCTTGGAAATCAGGTTTACAAGTAAATGATAAAATATTAAAAATCGATGGGGTAGAGGTATCTAACTGGATTCAAGTTAGAGAACAAGTTCAAAAATCTCAAGAAAATGAGATCATTTTAACAGTTCAAAGACAAATTGAAAATAATTTAAAGATATTTGAAATTAAGGTAGAACCGAT